>JAHIMF010000082.1 GCA_018896645.1 Patescibacteria group bacterium
ACGAAAAATTGCGGTGGCGAAAAAAGATGCGGCGAAAGCGAGGGCGGGCAAAAATTCCTTCCCCCCAACCCCCTTCCTTTTTGCCCGCCCGAGCATTCAGTTTCGGTTCTGCCGCGCGAAGCGCGGCAATCAGTCGGTATTTTGTTCAAAAAAGGTTCGAGTTTCGTTCAGCAATTGCGACCAAAAAACATCCATCAGTTGACGGATGTTTTTTTAAAATTAAAAAAGCCGTCCCTTAACAAGAGACGGCAATAAATTAACGCTTTTTCTTATCAAATAATACTGACTCGGGCGGAATTTGGCGATCTTCTTCATATTCCTTAACGCGAAGAACCTCTACCTCAAACCAGGGCCGCAAAGCATCTGAAAAAACAGGGCGCAAGAAAGGCACATTCAGAAAAACATCATTCACGAGGTCGGCTAAATTACCGACCCTGCCCTCCAAAAGTTTCAATGTAAACCTAAGATCATCGATACGATCTTCTAGGTGACGCGCCATAGGATTAAGCTTGATGACAGGAAGCTCTACTTGAGCGATACTAAGCCCTCGTCTGCCGACAGATGTCTGCGATTCGGCTCGAAAGATATTCCATGTCAAAAGTGGAGCAAGCAAGTCCGTATCCTTATAAACCTTCATTGCAAGAATTGCCCGCAAAACGCCGGATGGATCACCCAAAAAATCAGGCCTTACTGCAAACATACCAGCGAGCAAGTTAGTAAAAACTCCAAAAATATGCTGATCGCATCTGCTCATTGCATAGCTGATAAAAACGTCAACCATCAGTGCCTTGCGAACCGCTTCATTATCCGCTAAATATCCTTCGAGCGATTTCCTGTGATCAATATGCAGAATTTGCGGAGTTCCAAGAATAAGGTTGTTTGGCAAAGCCCGTGCCTTGTCTACAAACTCTATAAAATGCCTTGTGCTATATCTTAACATAGCTGTATTGAAAACAACTACCTCAATATCATGTTCGAAAATAACTTGAGACAAGAGCCCAAAAGCTCTACACATAAGCTTATCCTTATGTTTAAAGGGTACCTTTATATTAAAAAAACCAGAATGAAAAGCGAGGTCAGCCATCTCATCATCTTCTTCGGAAAATGAGATCGCGGTTAGCGCATTCTTATATCGTGCTACAATGGCACGATGATACTCGCTAACTCGGGCTGTACTTGCCTCGGTTGGAAAAAACAGGAAAGCCGGTCTTTTTGACATCAAATCCTCCACGGTTTGAGTTGTAATGAACATTAACCTAAAATTTAACATACTTTTCACCATTTGTCAAATACCCAAAGTAAGATATAATATAAAATTAGAGGAAATTATAATTAATATAAAATATATGAATTTTGAAGAATACCAACAAAAGTCAAGGAAGACCGCTATTTATCCTAATTTAGGGAATAACCACATCTATCCTACGCTTGGTCTGATGGGTGAAGCAGGAGAAATTGCAGAAAAAGTTAAAAAAATAATGCGCGACGATAGTGGCGTAATAAGTGAAGAAAAAAAAGATCTTCTTTCAAAAGAACTGGGCGACGTTTTATGGTATTTATCTCAACTCGCAACAGAATTTGGCCTAAAGCTCGATGATATTGCCGAACAAAATATTGAAAAACTTTATTCTAGAATGGAGCGCAATCAGCTCCATGGCTCGGGAGATAATAGATAAAAAATAAATTATGCTCATAGACAGCCATGCCCACCTAAACTTCAGCGCATATAAAGATGATTTGGATGAAATGATAAAAAATACCCTGGAAAATAATACCTGGGCTATTAATGTTGGATCCCAAAGCACAACCAGCGAACGCGCGGTTCTAATAGCAAATAAATATGAAAAGGGGATTTATGCCGCAGTCGGGCTCCATCCCACACATCTATTTTCAATACATATTGATGAAAGCGAAGTTGATGTAAAATTTAAAAGTAGAGCCGAAGACTGGGATTATGATTTTTATAAAAACCTGGCGCAAGATAAAAAAGTAGTCGCAATCGGAGAAATGGGACTGGATTACAGCTTTATTCCAGATAATGTAGATAGAAAAACCGCGGAAAAAAAACAACAAGAGGTTTTCCACAAAGGACTGGACTTGGCGGATGAGCTAGACTTGCCAATCATTATCCACAACCGCGACGTGCATAATGAAATTATCCCTATTTTAAGCGAGTATGTTAAAAATAACAGGCTAAAACGACGTGGCGTGATTCATTGTTATACCGGCGGATGGCAAGACGCTGAAAAATATCTAGATTTGGGTTTTTTGATAGGATTTACCGGAATCATAACTTTTAATCCGCGCAAAAATAATAATGCGCAACAGGAAAAAATTCTGGAAGTTGTTCGTAATATCCCCATGAATAAATTTATGATAGAAACCGATTGCCCATATCTTACTCCCGAACCAAACAGAGGAAAACGCAATGAACCGCTTTTTGTGCGATATGTCGCGGAAAAAATTGCGGAAATAAAAAATACCAGTTTTGATGAAATAGCTGATATATCTACAAAAACGGCAAGAAGTTTTTTTAAAATTTAAAATTCCCGCTTTTTGGCAGGAATTATTTTTTTGGCAAAAGGTCTTTTAAAAGATCTTTTTTCTTTTCCAACAGCTCTTTTAAATGCGATATCTCTACATGCCAAGTGAAAGAGTTTCGGAGTGGTTGCATTTGTCCGTTTCGGCTCAAAATCCCTACAACTTCTCCGTTAAAATTAAAAACCGGGGCTCCGCTCATTCCGGGAAGAGTCTGCATATCCGATCCGATCATAATAGTGTCCAAACCATCAGACAAAGATTGGAAGCGCGTACGCATCAAAACGTGACCAAAAGCTATTTTATCGCTATAATCCAAGAATCCATCCTTATCAAATATTTTACCAAAGTCATTTATCAACGTCCGTCCGATAGTAAAAACCGGTTCACCTGATTTTTGCATATTTTTAGCAACTTTTACCGCGCTTTTAAAGCGATAACCAATATAAAGAATTGATAAATCGTCTTTTTCGGAATTTATTTCAAATAAAATTTCTTTTACAACCGGCCTGCCACGTTCATTAAATCTAATAAATTTTGACGCCACGTTTTTACCCCTTAAAACATGATAAGCCGTAAGAACAAGTCCTTTTTCATCTATAATTACTCCAGTACCGAAAGTAATAATACTACCAGATAAGCTATTGCCATAGACAAAAACTATATTTTTTCTGTTTTCTTCAACTTTCTGAAGCGCCAGCTCATGTCTACAAAGAACATTGTTTGTTGTGCGCACATATCTTGTTTCTCTGATAATCTTTGTACAACCGCAAAAAAATAACGCTAAAATTAGAAAAAAAATTATTTGCCTCACGATGCTCTCCTTTTTTGAATGAACGCCTTATTAAACCTTACCAAATACTGCAAAAAGTAGCAATTTTAGAAGCGCTTGATATATTTATAAATATTTGCTAAAATATGAAACGTTAGCGTATGCAAAAAAATATGCCAGATAAATCAAAAAATCAAGGATTGTGGCAAGCGATGTCTCTTGCCGGTCAGCTTGGCTACACAATCACCATCCCTTTAGTTGTATTGGCTTTGGTTGGTAGGTTTCTTGATAAAAAATATAATAGCTCGCCATGGTTTTTACTTGGTGGCATCTTACTATCCTTGGCCATTACAAGTATTTGGATTACAAAAAAATCAATGGCAATAATGGATGAAATGAATGAGGATCTAAAGAAACAAAATGAAAATCTAGCAAAGCTATCCGAAAACAATGATAAAATTATTCGTAATTAAATTATGCATATAAGCTTGGCTGCTGAACCGATGTTCAAACTTGGCAGCTTCACAGTTACAAATACCCTTATAATGTCAGTCCTTATTTCGGTAGGATTAATTATACTTGCCTTGATTTTGCGAAAAAAAATGCAAGAAAAACCAAAAGGGTTTCAAAATCTGATAGAACTATTAGTTGAAAAACTACTAAACTTTATGGAAACCGTAACCCAGGATCGTCGCCAAGCCGTAAAATTCTTTCCACTTGTAGCGACGATTTTTGTTTTTGTAATTCTTTCTAATTGGCTAGAAATAGTACCCGGATTGGGAACAATTGGCCTAAAAGAAACTATTCATGGAGAACAAATAATTGTGCCCTTTATACGATCATCGTCCGCAGACCTAAATATGACTATGGCTATTGCCGTTATCTCGGTAATCGCTACGCAAATTTTTGGTATTATGGCAATTGGATTTTTTAAACATTGGGGCAAGTTTATCAGCTTTAAGGGTCCAATAGAATTTTTTGTCGGGATTTTAGAGCTTATTTCTGAAGTAGCAAAAATGATATCTTTTTCTTTCCGATTATTTGGTAATATATTTGCCGGCGAAGTTTTATTGACAGTTGTTCTATTTTTGGTACCCTATATAGTGCCTTTACCATTTTTATTTTTAGAGATATTTGTAGGATTTGTGCAGGCATTAGTATTTTCTATGCTAACACTTGTATTTCTAAAAATGGCAACAGTTTCGCACGAGCATTAATATCATTATTTAAATAATGATTTCAATAATGATATTAATTCTTAATCT
>JAHIMF010000083.1 GCA_018896645.1 Patescibacteria group bacterium
AGAACAAAAATTAATGAGTTGATTATACCGCATACGGGCAATAAATCAAGAATTTCATTGTAAGTCTTCACAAAAATCCCGCCCTGGTTAGGGCGGGACCGTTGACATTACAAAAGTGGTAAAAACGACATCCCTGTCGACGAAGATTGTATTTTTACTTTCATAAAAATGGATCTCCAGAAAGGAGGTGATCCATCCCCAGCTTCCGCTAGGGATGCCTTGTTACGACTTCACCCCAGTCATTGACCCTGCCTTAACCCCTTGCGAGGCATTGGGCATTGCCAACTTCCATGGTGTGACGGGCGGTGAGTACAAGACCCGAGAACGTATTCAACGCACCGTGGCTGATATGCGTTTACTAGCGATTCCAACTTCATGAAGGCGAGTTGCAGCCTTCAATCTGAACTGAGGCCGATTTTGATGGGATTAGCTCCATCTCGCGACTTAGCAACCCATTGTATCGGCCATTGTAGTATGTGTGTAGCCCTGGACGTAAGAGCCATGCTGATTTGACGTCATCCCCACCTTCCTCCTCGTTAACCGAGGCGGTCCTCTAATGAATTGTAAATTAGAGTAAGGGTTGCGTTCGTTGTCCGAATTAACGGTACACTTCACAGCACGAACTGACGACAACCATGCAGCACCTGTGATAGGTTCCGATTTTACGGTCCTCCGGTATTTCGACCAGAGTACTCCTATCATTTCAAGCCTTGGTAAGGTTCCACGCTTATCGTCGAATTAAACCACATGCTCCACCGCTTGTGCGGGTCCCCGTCTATTCCTTTGAGTTTTAGCCTTGCGGCCGTACTCCCCAGGCGGGATACTTAACGCGTTAGCTTATTTAAAACAACACTGGAAGGGTCGATACTTCCAATGGTTAGTATCCATCGTTTACAGCGTGGACTACTGGGGTATCTAATCCCATTCGCTACCCACGCTTTCGTCCATGAGTGTCAGAACTGTTCTAGCAAGCCGCCTTCGCCTTTGGTGTTCTAGCCGATATTAACGCATTTTACTACTACACCGGCCATTCCGCTTGCCTCTCCCAGCCTCTAGTTTTATAGTATCAAAGGCGGTCCCAAGGTTGAGCCTTGGGATTTAACCTCGGACTTTTAAAACCACCTGCGGACGCTTTACGCCCAATAAATCCGGATAACGCTTGCCACCTCTGTATTACCGCTGCTGCTGGCACAGAGTTAGCAGTGGCTTATTCCTAAGGTACCGTCAAATATTCGTCCCTTAGAAAAGCAGTTTAAACCCCGAAGGGCTTCTTCCTGCACGCGGCGTCGCTCCATCAGCCTTTCGGCCATTGTGGAAGATTCTTGACTGCAGCCTCCCGTAGGAGTCAGGGCAGTATCTCAGTCCCCGTGAGACGGGTCATCCTCTTAAACCCGCTAGCCGTCATAGCCTTGGTAAGCTTTTACCCCACCAACAAGCTGATAGCCCATAGGCCCCTCCCAAAGCGGAAAAGATTGCTCTTAACCGTTTACCCAGCACGCAATTTGTGTGCTGGGGCCATCAGGTATTAGCCCAAATTTCTCTGGGTTGTCCCTGTCTTTAGGGTGGGTTACCAATGTGTTACTCTCCCGTTTGCCGGTCCCCGGTAAAACCGGGGCCCTCGACTTGCATGCCTTAGACACGCCGCCAGCGTTCATCCTGAGCTAGGATCAAACTCTCAATAAAAAAGTTAATCACCTATAAGATGAAAACCTTTAAGCATTAGTAGTTTATTTTAAGTCCAAACTACAAAAATGACTTAGGGATAACAAGTGATTGAAAAATCAGCTCATTACCTCAAAAGAATAGATATCTGCAAGCATTGAATACACCATGAATGATGCTCAATGCTTAACAACTTGAATATTTAATTTTTAAGGTGCAGTCAATTTATAACTAAAAATAGGGGGAGATGACTTGTGATACAATTTATATTCCGGCCCCTATCACTACGGCTGTAGGTAAAGCACCCGGATTCTACTCAACCAGCCGCTATCCAGATCTAGGCGCGGTCTCATAGCCCGCAGTCAGGAATCTGGATAGAATCATCTCCCTTTTTTCTAATAAAGAGCTAATAAACCCCCTATTCTTAGTTATCAATCTGTAGTTAATATAATATACTATCTAAAAAATTATGTCAAGGAAAGCGATAATTAATAATTAACAGCTTCATCAGGGTTTGTTTTTACTACACCCGTCTTTCCATTCTGCAATTTTTTTATGATGCCCAGAAAGTAAAACTTTTGGAGCTTTCATGTTTTTAAAATTTTCTGGTCGAGTATATTGTGGATATTCTATATAACCTTCTTGTGAAAACGATTCGTCTTTAATAGACTCGTCTTTGCCTAAAACTCCGGGCAATAGGCGAGTGACTGCGTCAACAACTATCATAGCAGGAATCTCGCCGCCAGTCAATATATAATCACCAATAGAAATTTTTTCATCAACAAGTTTTTCAATCCGGGCGTCGTGTCCTTCATACCGGGGACAAACCATTGTGATTCTTTTGTATTTTGTCAATCGCCGTGCCATATTCTGATTAAAGGTTTTACCAGCAGGCGTAAACAGTATCGTTCGATTGCTTTTTTGCTTTTTTGCTTTTTTGCTTTTTTGCTTTTTTGCTTTTTTGATCGCCCGCAACGCCCTGTAAACCGGCTCAACCTTCATCACCATGCCAACGCCGCCACCATAAGGCTTATCATCAACTGTCTTGTGTTTATCGGTAGTATAGTCTCGTAAGTCATGAGCTTTAATTTTAATCTTTTTCTTTTTTTGGGCGCGTTTAATAATACTCTCGTTAAAATAAGAATCAAATATTTTAGGGAAAATTGTGATAATATCAAATTTCATATTCGTGGCTGTATCAACCAAAAACCATAGTAATATATTACCATGGTTTCCGGTTTATCGCAATTTTACGACAAATTTTTAGAGTTTGAGGTCATCGACAGCGTCTCGCGAAGTAGTGTCGGTTGATCTCTGGTGGGGTTGTCTGCCACCTTCTGGCTCTTCAATCTTCAGGTTTACCCGAGCGTTGTTTTTTGCGCCAACAACCCGAAGTAAAGTTCGAAGAGAGCGAGCGTTTTGGCCAGAACGACCAATAACTTGGCCCATGTCCTCTGGGTTGACCTTAAGGGTGATTAAAACTCCCATTTCGTCAACCTTGCGGTCTGTTGAGACATCCTCTGGGTGATCAACCAATTCTTTGATTACATACTCAACAAATTGTTGATCTGATGAAACTTTCGCTACCATATCTTTAGTTCTCGCATCGTCCATCCACTAAAAGTAGACGGATCTCTTAACTTGTTAATCTACCAGCCATTCGACCATTTGATACCGTTTTTTAACCAGCTGGTTTTCTACAATTTTTGCATTGTAGATTATATTTATTATAGCATATCAATGGGATCTGTCAAGGACAAGAGCTACATCAAAAACCTCAACCCCAGAACCACGTCTTTGCCAAACTTATTATTAAGTTTGCCGATAATTTTCCTTTCTCTTAATTTTATCTCTTGAGCTAAGGTAGAGTTTAAAACAGCAATTGTTAATGTGTTGTTTTGAAAATACATAGCTTTAACCTGATTCAATATTTGGGGGCTGAAAACATGTTTAATTAAATTATCAAATTCACTACAAATCAAACTCGCTTCAACTTGCCGTGAAAGCCCAGCCCTTTTAATTGATTTAGGTAAAAGCTTACCAATTAACTGAAACGACATTAGGTGTTCTTGTGTTTTAATGATTTAATGTTTTTATGCTTTAATGACTTACTGCTTTATCGGCATAATAACATATAAATAACTTTCGTCTTCAATGGGTTTTATTAGGCCCGGACTATTACTGTCAATAATTTCAAGGGTGGCCTGTTCTGTTCCTATGTTTTGTAGGCCATCAAGCAGGTAGTGATAATTAAACGTAATAGTGTTTTCTTCACCGGTGGTGTCTGATTTTAGCCGAGCAATATTTTCACCTGTTTGGGAATTAACCGAAGAAACCACTAATTGATTCTTGGAAGGAATAAATTTTAAGTTAACATCGTTCATCCCAGACTGAGCAAATAAACTTGCCCCCTTGACCGCTATAATTAGATCGCTGGTATTAATAATTGTTTTAGTTTTGAAATTCTCGGGAATAATCTGTTTATAGTCTGGGTATTTACCAGAAATAATTCTTGATATTAATTCTGTTTCACTAACAGAAAATAGAATCTGGTTCTCGGAGAAATAAATCTCCACCTCTTCACTTGTATCATCTTGGTCCAATACCCGGGTTAATTCCTGAAGGGTGGCGTGGGGTACTATAACCTGTTGTTCTGAAAGGGAGTCTTGGTTGGTCTTCTCCGCATACTTAAAACCTAATGATTTTTCTGCTAAACGATAACTGTCTGTTCCCACGATAAAAAACTTACTTTTGTCCTTATTACCATTAAAATATAATAAAGCGCCGCTAATCTCTGGCCTGGTTTCATTGGGAATAATTGTAAAAGCAACTTGGCTAATAACTTGTTTTAGTTCGTCTTTTTTACAAATACAGCCTTTTTCTTTTTCAACCCCGGGAATAATTGGAAAATCTGTCGCCTCAACGACTTTTATCTTTGTTTTTTGATTTTCACAAGAAATTAGTAAATCGTTTTTCTCCAGGTTAAGATTAATCTGCTTGTTTGGTAAAAGGTTGATATAATTAGCAAAGAGTTGGGCTGGGACAGTGATCCTCCCCTCCTCTTCAACCTTTCCTCGAATCACGGTCTGGATGCCAATTTCTAAATTTGTTGTTTTTAAATTAATGTGGCTTTTAGCAACCTCTAAAAGAACATTGCTTAAAATGGGCAGAGTAGTATTACCTCCACTCGCTATTCTGCTAACTAAAGATAACCCTTTGTTTAAGTTTTCCTGAAGGCATGAAAATTTCATGTGATTATTATTAATAAATTAGTTATATATAAATAGTGGTGATAGTGGTAGGCTTGTGGATTATCTAAGTTTATATTATTAATTTTTAAATGTAAAGCCCTATTTGCGGTGCCTGGGGTGGGGGCAGTTGAGTGAGTAAAAAGAGAGGGTTGTTGACCAGGGGTTGTTAACTTGGTGATAGCCATGGTCAATAGTGTGTGTAAAAAGTTATTAAATAAACAAATCCCACAGGCAGGGATTTTATTTTTGGTTTTTATTAAAGTTTTACTAACAGGTTAAAACCCCCTTTTAATAATTTGACAACAGGATATTAACACCCAAAACCTAAATCTATGAATTTATTTACATCTATTATAATTAATTAGATTGCGTCTTTCGAAACCACAAGCTAATCCTTTTTATTTTACTAAGACATTCTTTCCGGGCATCTGTTAGTTGGATGAAAAGTAATGTCCAGCCGGCATAATAAAAAACCGAAAGAAGTGAACCCACTAAAGCGCTAATCAACAAAACAACAAAAAGCGCGGCTGATAAAAGGCTTTGAAAAAGAGCCCCCTGGGTTACTAATAGGGTGATAATAAAAGGCAAGCTAAAAGCGTAAAACGAAAGGGAAGCTAAAATACCGTTAATTATAAGGCTAATTATAAATAAAACAAAACCATACTCCAAACTAATAAGCCAGTTTTTTTTAAAAAGCTGAACTCCATTTTTAATAGCCGTAATAATCGGTTGATTACTGATAATAATATAACGGCTGGCAAACTGCATAATAAAACTTAATAAAACAATGAAGAAAATTAAAGCCGCAAGGAGTAAGACGCCCACTGGTAGCAAAATGGGCGTATTTTTAACAAGAGTGAGCACTAAGATATCTAAACCACCCAAAAATACCAGAACAGCAATAATTAATTGGAAAACAACATTTAAACCAACAATCCTCCAAAAACAACCCCTATCGACCCTTATAATACTTTTGAAACCCACAGGCTCCTTTTTCTCAATTCGCTCCGCGCTTTTAATCAAGATAATTTGAGAAAAAACAACCAGTGTGATAAACATAACAGCCAAAACGATTACCAAACCAGCAATCAAGAAAAGGTTAAGGAGATTTGAATTAAAAATGGCAAAGAAATTCATAGCCAGACCCGCCCTAAAAACACTTATCACGTTGTCAGTCAGGGTGTTTTGTTCACCTAATTTTTTTATTTGAGAAATAATAAAATTATACTCTCCCCCGCTACCAGCCAAAGCAGTAAAAAAACCAAAAAGCCATAACAGCCGGTAGCGCCAAGTAATACCCAGGGCGCGTTTTAAAATTGGACGATATAAAGCTTGCATGGGTTGATTAGAATTTAGAGGTTAGAATTTGGAATCCAGAACACCGCGCCGAACCCCACACCCCACATTTAAAATTCCAGACTCTAATATAAGTATAAAACAAAAAAAGTTCTTTGGCAAGGAAGTTTAACTTTTGACAAAGACAATATATTGTAGTAAGATGTAGCATTCTCCAAGAAGCAAGCTCAACAGACAACCACAAACCAAAAAGGAGGAGTAAGTGGAAAGAAAAAAGAGAACATGGGAAACA
Source organism: Patescibacteria group bacterium (assembly GCA_018896645.1). NCBI lineage: Bacteria > Patescibacteria group bacterium. The sequence goes on from JAHIMF010000083.1 coordinate 6,502, forward strand.
AAGGAGAAGGTGTGTGGATTTCATCGAAAAAAGCAAAGACCATGGTTTTTAAGACGCGATGGTCATCAATGTATGTTCTACGAGCTTCATAATGGTCGTTGGACGCGGTGTAAAGCCACCAAACCGCTTCATCTCCATCACATTATCCCAAGAGGTTGGTCATCACATTATTCTAATTTAGGCGAGAAGTTCAAGGTGAATGGACCAGATAATGGTATCATCCTTTGCGCTCATCATCACTGGGTTATTCATCCTGATATGCCTCCCTGTTTTCGCTCGGACAGAGAGGGTAATAAAGACGCGTTTCAATTGATGTTTGAGGCCCGAGAGAGACGTTGCTTGCGAGGGGATCCGTATTGGGAAACCAAATATGATCATTGGATGTTATGGGAGTTGGTCCATCTCGCAAACCAAAAGTTTGGAGAGCCCTATCCGATTTGTGGGAACGAGACAGTTGAACAAGCCAGGAGGGCTTAATTATAAGGGCAAAACCATTAGGGGCGCCAAGCCAAATTAGTAAGGCGCCTCTTTTTATATTATAAAAAATTAGCTGGCTCGTTATGATTATCCCCTGGGGATGGAGCCAGCTAAGACGATGTCGGCATTTCATACATTAATCGGTATTTGCCGCTCATTCTTTGAAAGTTGCCCGCCCTACAACCGGTTGGACAATTATGATCTACTCGAGATATCGTGCTGTGGGCTCCAGGAAGGATGATTGTTTCCTGGCAACCACCACAGAGAATGATTTTACGCAGTTGTTCTTGACGTGGGCACATTCTTTCGCACGGAATTGCCTGCGTTTTATCAAAGAACAACCTACATGATTTGTCCGGACAGAGCAGATATGTCGTCTCACAATCCATTTCTGATTTTTTCACTTATTGACCTCCTAAAATATAATTTTTTAGACTCGACCTTTTGATTTTGTCTAATATACCGGCCACTAGCGTTGCGTTAAAAGTAATTTTTAATCAATATTATCGCCAAAGTTAGCGATAATTTGCCCTTTTTCAATTTGCACGACTTGAACTGTGATAAGATAATTAACAGTTATATGCTAACTTTGGTATAAAACTTACCACCCCCCTTGAAATTTCGTGGGGTTGAGGATATAATAATTGGATTACAACTTTGTAATCATTTTAACAAATTATTATAATCTCAATCCTATGAA
>JAHIMF010000084.1 GCA_018896645.1 Patescibacteria group bacterium
GTAACTTATAGTAACTCGTTGTTGTCAAAAAACAATAAATTACTATAAGTTACGCGAGGGAGGCCGAAGGCCGACCGAGCTAGTTACAACAAGTTACTATAATTTAGACTCCTATGAATTATCACAAATCACAATTTGCAAGGAGGTACCTCAAAGTTTTTTTGGCCGCGATTTTAGGCAGCGCATTCTTATTGATATTAGTCCCTAAAACCGGGGCCGATGCGCTTACAATTTCCCCTCCAGTGATTGAAATTGACGCGGATCCCGGAGCAGTAATCCAGGAAGAGATTAGGATTATTAACACTACTGATCAACCGCAAATTTTCTATGTTTCAACCGCAGATTTTGCAGCCGGAGGGGAAGCGGGAGAACCGGCCTTTTTAAGCGCGGAGCAAGATTACCCTTATTCGCTTATACCTTGGCTGACCCTAAGTGATAAGGAGATTTTTTTGCCCAGTTGGGAAAGAGCTCAAGTTAAGGTAACAATTACCATTCCCCAAGATGCAAGCCCTGGCGGGCATTATGGAGGCGTTTTTTTTGAAACGCGAGCGCCGGAAATAACCAGCGAAATTGGTGTTGGCGTGGTCAGCAAGGTCGGTACTTTGATTTTGACGCGGGTGAGCGGCAAGGTTATTGAGCAAGCTAATATCATTGCTTTTGGCACCCAGACCGCTAAGGAGCTTTTTAGCAAAAGGCCGATTGCCCTTTACACGCGTTTCGAAAATTCAGGCAATGTTCACTTAAAGCCCGTTGGCAAAGTAGATATTTATAATCTGCTTGGCCGGGTGGTAGCCAGCCTGGAGGTTAATGAAAATGGCGGGAATGTTTTGCCCGGGAGCGCCAGAAGATTTGAGATGATTTGGAAAGGCAAAAAAGCGCCGGGGCCGGTTTCCGAAGGTCTTTTCAGGCGGTTTTTTCAGGAAATCAAAAATGAAGCCAGAGGATTTGGTTTTGGCAAGTATTCGGCTTATTTATCGCTTAGTTGGGGCCAGGATAATAAAGAGTCCAGCACTACGTTTGAGTTTTGGATTTTTCCCTGGCGGTTGATATTGACGGTTGTCATTATACTGATATTGATTATTTTAGTTTTGACCGCGGGGATGAAAAAGTATAACCAGTGGATTTTAAAGAAGGCGGGGAAAAGTAACTCGTAGTAACAAGCTCGGCTCGCCTTCCACCTACGCCAAGGCTACGGCGGACAGGTCGGCTCACCTTTGCGTAATACAATAGTAATAAGCTCACCTCGCTGCGGCTCGGTTCGCGTATTACAATCGTATCACAATGATTTCCTATGCATTATCAAAAAGCAATTATTATAATTTTAATCGTTTCTTTAACGATTCCCTTTTTGGCATTGGCAGAAACTGCCACCCGAACTCAGAGCGCAATTTTAAACGCGACTGTGGAGCCGATTGGTTACATTCCGCCGGAACTTGCGCCTTATTTGGGGCTTTGGGGCACGAGAAGAGTTCCGAAAATTTTTGATGTGCGGATTTTAGACATTACGCGGACAAGTGCCAGGATTATTTGGCAGACAGATATTGTTTGTACTACTGAACTTTTTTACGGCCAAACCATTGGTTATGAATTAGGCCGCACAAATGACGGCACAAACAGTTTATGGCTTGAGCACGAAATAATTTTGATTGGGCTTAAACCAGGGACAGAGTATCATTTCCGAATTCGGGCTCAAGATTCGCAAGGCACAGTTGCGCTTTCCGGTGATTATAGCTTTAAAACATCGGCTGAACCTGATTTTACCCCGCCAGCTGATGTTTTAGATTTTATAGCCACGCCAGGCAATGCTTTCATAAAATTGACCTGGAAAAATCCGCCGGACAGTGATTTTGCCGGGGTCAGGATTTTGCGGAGTGAGGTGTTTTATCCAGAGAGAGAGTGTTTGACAGCTGAAGGACACCAAGTGTCCAGTGGGACACTTGGTGTCTGTGACGGAGTAGTTTTGGTATATGACGGGAAGGCAGAAGAGCACAATGATTTGGGGCTTACTAATGGGACTCGTTATTATTATACAGCCTATGCTTATGATTTTACCGGCAATTTTTCCTCCGGCGCTATTGCTTCGGCTGTGCCGGGCGAAGAATACGAAGGGCCTTATATTCCGCCTTATCCTGAAGTGCCCACAGAGCTAACCTTGGCTGACTTTCGATTTTTTGTGGCTCATGATTCTTTGGAGATTTTTCTTTCGGAAAGACAAATTACGGAATGGAATGACATCGCGACTGAAAGGAGCGATGTTATCGTTGACAAAGAGAATGCGTTGATAACACCCCTCACTGATGCTTGGGGTGTCATTCCAACAGCGCAGCTAAAAATTCTGGAAGGTTCAATTTTAACTACTGTTATTGAAAAAGACAAGCTGCCGGATATTTTAAAAACCATTATTTTACGGATTGGAGAATCAGGTTATATTCTTAAAATTTCGGATTTGATACCTTTGGCAATGAGGATGTCGGATGTCAGGAGGGGTGACACGGTTAATAACGGGGTTAATAAAGTTAATAAAGTTAATAATAACGAATCGTCGTCTATTAACCAAGTGTATCGAGTGACTAATCAGGTGTCGCAAGTTACCGGAATTTACCCATTAATTGTATTAATACTAATATATAGGGACGGTACCAAGAGCACTATCTCCGGAGAGCTGGTAGTTGAGCAATACGGCAAGATTAAGGCCGAGGTTATAGGCGACCCGACAGTTGACTTTAAAGAAACCGAGGATGGCCTGGTAATCAGGGGAGCGGAGGTGCGGTTGTATCGGGCTAGCCAGAAATTAATAAATCAAGAGAACATTAAAACATTAAAGCATGAAAGCAATCGAGCAATCGAGAAACCCGCATCGCGTCGCAGCGGGCAAGACGCGTCGGACAATCGAACAATCGAACAATGGGACAATAGGATAGTCAAAACATGCCATGCTGAATCAGCAATCTCTAGAGAAGAGACAGACATGTGGCCAGCCCAGGACTACTTTCAATTTAATCCCCAAATTACTAATCAGAACGGTGAATACGGTTTTATGGTGCCTAATGGCCGATATTATTTGGAAGTAGCTATTAATGGGCGCCAGCCGGTTAAGACTAAACGGTTTGAGGTTACGGATAATCTGGTGAATCATCAAGTAGTTTTGAAGCTTTTAGAAGAAGCTTTTTACAAAAAATTCGGCTTTATCCAGTTTTTAAAATTTTTGCGCGATTTTCTCTGGTTTTTGGCGCTTTTAATTCTTTTGCTGATAATTTTGCGGGAAGCAACGAAGAGGCGAAAAAGAAATTATTCAGACACTAAGTGTCTATAAATATACGATGCGTAAAACTAAGTTTCAAACAAATGAATATTACCATATTTATAATCGCGGTGTAGATAAACGGGAAATTTTTGTGAAGGGAAAAGATTATATCAGATTTTTGCGGGGTATGAGGGATTTTAATGACAAAGACACTAAGTGTCCAGCGGGACACTTAGTGTCTGGGGTTGTGCCTGGGGCTAATAGATTAGTAGATATAATTTGTTATTGCTTGAATCCGAATCATTATCATTTTATTTTAAGACAATCAATGGAGATGGGCATCTCGAAATTTCTCCATAAAATAGAAATGGGATATGCTAAATATTTTAATTATAGATATGATCGTTCAGGAGCGCTATTTCAAGGAACATTTAAGGATGTTCATATTAAATCCGAGAGTTATCTTGGTTGGTTATCTGGCTATGTTAATGGCAATTCGGAAATTCATGGGATTTTTTTAGCCAAGGATTGGCCGTGGAGTAGTTATAAAGATTATGTTGGTTTACGGAAAGGAACGATTTGCGATAAAGATATAATTTTTGGATTTTTTAAAGAATTCGAAGAAAGGAGAACTTATAAAGAATTTGTCGACTTAGTGATCAAAGAAGCGAGCCAAAGGAAAAAGGCTTTAAAAGAGGAATTTAAAAAGTGTTTATTAGAATAAGACGCCTCTGGTAAGACACTAAGTGTCCAGCGGGACACTTAGTGTCTGGAGGGGGTGTCCATGTCAATTAGTCCCATGCCTAATTGGTTAAACAAAAATAAAATAATTCATAAAATAAAAACCACGCTAATAATCGTGGTGTGTTTGAGTTTGATTTTTGGCCCTGTTCCTCCGGGCCTGGTTAAGATTGCTTCTAATGTGAAGTTGGGTCAAGGGACCCAACCCACCCTAATGGGCATTTCCGAAGCCAGCGCCATGACCGCGACCACCACTTTCATCAATTTCCAAGGAAAAGTCCAAAATTCTGACGGCACAAATGTAGCTGACGGGGTCAAGGATTTTCGGTTCAGAATCTTTAATAATTCCGAGGCCACAACCAGCGCCGCGCTTTTGTGGCAGGAATCTTGGGCCACTTCATCTTTATTTACGGCTAACCTTAGCGCAAATTACGCCACCAGCGCTGATGATATTATTTATACTTCGGATTCTAATGAGGCAACTTTGAAAGCGGGCCAGACTTTATGGAATATTACCAAACGAGAAGCTGTGCGCGTCAGCGGAGTTAACACCGGCGCTAATACTTTAAACATTACTCCGATTCGCCAGGCCTGGACTTCCACTGATACCATCACTAATCGCATCTATGTCAAAGACGGAATTTTCACTATTGATTTAAACACTTCCTGCAACAGTTGGAACGAGGCGGCTTGTTCTGTGGCTTCCAGCTCCGGGGTTCTTTGGGGCAGTGATGATTTGTATTTGGAAGTTCAGTTTGATGATGAAGTCCTGTTTCCGCGCAAGAAAATCACGGCTGTGCCCCAGGCCATGAATGCTAATGCTTTGATAGGAGATGGTACGATTGATTTGAGTTCGGTTGCCACGAACACCGAGACTGCTAAAATTTCCGCTTCCACTACCGAGGCTATTTTGGACCTGCGGCAAACCGGAGTTGGCGATGATGCGGGCCCGGCTATCAGAGTCCGCTCAACGCCGGTGGCGAGCTCCACCATGGGTTTGATTCAGCTGACGGCCAACCCGATGTCCGGCGCCAATGCTAACGGCACTTTTATTGCGGCTAACCCCGCGAGCTTTACCGGCGACTTTGTTAACTTCCAAGTAGGGGATAGTAACAAATTTAAAATCGGCTGGGATGGGAATGCTACTTCATCCGGCATTGGTTATTTCACCGTTGGCCTGGATACCACTTCTTCAACTATTAGCACTTTGGTTGTTACGGGCCAGGCCACTACCACGGGTATTGCTTACTTCCAAACCGGCATTGAAGTTAATGCTTCTTCAACCTTGCAGGGTTCAGTTGATCTAAATAATATCTTGGATATTGATATTTCCAATGCCGCGGCTTTGACTGTCGGCGATGGAACAACTGATACTTTTGTCATCAATACAGTATATGACCAAGCCACGACGACTGGCAGTTTCTATATTACCCAATCTCTAGATGTTGCGGCTTCCTCAACTTTTAGCGATATCAGAATAATTGGCAATGCGACTTCTACCCAGACTCTTTATGCTCAAGGGCTTGATGTGGCGAGTTCCACTCTTGGGAATCTTACTATCACCGGCCAGTCCACAACCACTGGCCTGGCTTACTTCACCGGCGGCATTGATGTCGGGGCCAGTTCCACGATTGGAGTGCTGGGCGCGACCACGACTTTGCCGGGTTCTCTTTGGGTTAAACAAGATGTGAGATTTGGGACTGACTCTCTGCACTATGATTCTGGGAC
>JAHIMF010000085.1 GCA_018896645.1 Patescibacteria group bacterium
AGAAATGCATCGTAATTATAGAGAGCCAGATTTGGTTGAGGATCTTGATTGTTGTATTGAACTTTTTTATGGAGAGTGGGTTGAGATTTCAGTTCTTTAAACAAGGAGGTTATTGTGAAAGAGAGAGTATCACCGATAGCTATTTTTTCTGAAGGCATGAAAAAAGCCGAGGATGAGAAGAAGGCCAAACTGATGGCTGAAGAGAAGTCCAGAAGGTACGATAAGATCGAGACTATAGTGGCTCTCGCAGAAAGATTTTGCAAAGCCGGGTTACAATCTGAGTCACCGCCTCCTTCTGCGGCTATGTATAAGTGTAGTGCCTTTGATGAGATCGCAAAAATAGTGAGCGGTGATTAAAATGTAGTTCTTTAGAGAGAAGGAATGTTATGTTATTCGAGTTCATAGTAATTTTGATAGGACTCATAGTTACATTTATTTTTGGTTGGCTTATGTGAGGTAGAATGCTAGTCAGAAAAGCAGAGATGTGTGATCAAGTTGAGGAGATAATTAAAGAGACAGGGAGGACTCTTAGTGATTATGCCCAAGACGAGGTAGCTGCTTGGACCGAAAGAAGATTTGATGCTTATGGTGATATTGAAGGTATATCTATTCAGGAAAGAAAGAGATTAACAAAATTAAAGTCAAAAGCATGATTATTTCCACTCAGGTGACTATGTCATCTGGGTGGATTTTTCTTTTTGAAGCAGGTAGAATTTATGTAGGGGTTGATTGCAATCAACCCCCATAGTTAATAATTATGAAAAAATCCCAAATATTTTTATATTCCTGTTTAGCGTTTATTGTTGGAATTGCGCTCGGGTCATTTATTGAAGTTCAGTTTTTTATTATTTTTATGATTTTAGTTCTGGGCGCGGTTGTTTTTGGATTTACATTGAAAGATAAGAAATGGAGAGTACTCGGATTAGTAGTGATATTTTTTGTACTCGGATTATTAAGGTGTGACTTTGGTGGGAGCGATAATAATTCACGAGTAGATACGAATGATACGAACGAGATGACGACATTTGTTGGGATTGTGGCGGATGAGCCAGACCAACGGATTGACCACGCTAAACTAACAATAAAACCAAGAGGCGAAGATATTAGCGGCAAGGTGTTGGTAAAGACGGATTTATATCCTGAATATAATTATGGTGATGAATTGGAGATTAGTTGTAAATTGGAGACCCCTGGTATGGTTGAGGACTTCAATTATGGGAGGTATTTAGCAATGAATGGGATTTATTCGGTTTGTTATAATCCAGATATAAAGTTGTTAAGCCAAGGCAAGGAGAGTTCTGCATATGCGGGGATTTTGAAGTTAAAATATAGGTTAAAGCAGGTGGTTGAGCGAGGAATATCAGAGCCAGGGTCAGCGATTTTTGCCGCTATGTTTTTGGGTGCCCGGCGAGGGATTAGCCAAGAGTTGCTGGACAAATTCAGCCGTGTGGGTGTGAGCCATGTGATTGCCATATCTGGTTTGCATATTACGATTATCTCTACAATTTTGATGAGTGTGCTGATTGGGTTTGGCTTGTGGCGAAAGCAGGCGTTTTGGATAGCGAGTGTATTTTTAAGTTTGTATATTATTATGATTGGCGCGCCAGCGAGCGCAGTGCGAGCCGGAATTATGGGGTTTTTGCTTTTGTTAGCCATGAATTTAGGCCGGCTAAATAAGTCGTTGAATGCTCTACTGTTCGCGGCTTGTTTAATGCTTTTGGTGAACCCCAAGATTCTGCGAAGTGATGTCGGGTTCCAGTTATCATTTTTAGCTGTTTTGGGGATTATTTATTTTTCGCCGTGGTTTGAGAAAATTTTTAAAAAAATACCAAAGAAGTTTGGATTGCGGCAATCTTTAGTGATGACTATGTCTGCCCAGGTGATGACATTGCCTTTAATTGCATATCAGTTTAATCGTGTTTCGATTATAGCGCCTTTGGTGAATATTTTGGTTTTGCCTATTTTGCCTTTTGTTTTGATTTTTGGAGCGGTGGCAACAGTTTTGGGCTTGGCATGGACAGGCCTGGCGAAGGTGTTATTTATTCCAGTATGGTTGTTGTTGGGGTATTTAGTGAAAGTGGTTGATGTGTTTTCGGGGTTGAATTTTGCTGGGGTGGAGATTGAGAAGGTGTCGGTGTGGGTAATTGGTCTGTTTTATTTGGGGATTGGAGTGATGATTTGGAGGATGAAGAAGATAATTAATAATTGATAATTAATAATTTTTGAAATTTTTTTGATTTGATATAATGAACCATCATACCGAGAAATTCATACTGGAACCATTCGCCTGAATGGTTCTAAAAATATAAAAAGAAAAAGCCATCGGGACCAATGAGGTTGCCGATGGCGCGATTATGACAGGAGCCAAGAGTATATTTAGGGATTATATTATCCTGATTTCGTAATTGGGAAATTCTGTTTTCAGGAATTGAGTAGCTTGTTCTAAATCCGTAGCACCTACGGTATCGCTTTTCCCTGTAAATCTAATAGTCCTTCGACTATTATTTACATTAATAAATGCACCTCCTTCATTTTTGACTGTTAAACCGTTGGCTTCACCACGATTTCGTTAAGAATATCTGCATGTGATGGTGCGGATGTGGAGGCCCTAATAATGCGTTTATTTCCTCCCCTGTTGTCAGAAATTAAGGCCATTACGAACCTTAACCGCCCTCGTACTACCATCGTCCACAATAGAGAAGTTAGGTATTTCGTTGAGGCTTTTCATGTTTTTCCTCCTCGTCACTTTTGACTCTTGGCAATATAATATTAAGTCAATTTTTAAAAATATGCAACCCCCTAAAAAACTCCTTACAATAATCATCACCCTCATCCTCCTCGCCCTAGGCCTTGGCGGTTATGTTTGGATTGTAGAAAACCAACAGACGAATTTAGAAGTCATCGCTTTAGACATCGGCCAGGGCGATGCGATTTTGATTAAGACGCCTTATCGCCAGAATATTTTGATTGATGGCGGGCCGGATAATAGTGTGGTGCGGGGAATTGATGGGAATTTGCCTTTTTGGCGGCGGCGGATTGATTTGATGATTTTGACGCATCCGGATGCAGACCATGTGACCGGGCTGGTGGAGGTGTTAGAGCGATATCCTGTGGAGCGGGTGATGAGCACTGGGGTAGTGCATACCTTGCCGGCCTATATTGAGTGGTTAGAAATTATTAAGGATGAGCAAATACCTATGGATATTGCTCGAGCGCCGATGAAGGTGGAATTTGGTGATGACCTATGGCTGGAAATTATTTATCCTTGGGAAGATTACGTGGGAATTAATGTAGAGGATAATAACGAGACCTCAATTGTGGTTAAGTTAATTTATGGAGAAACTTCGTTTTTATTGACTGGTGACGCGACAATTAAATCAGAAGAAGAGATGTTGAGCGCGGGCATTGATGTAAATTCAGATGTTTTGAAAGTCGGGCACCATGGAAGCAAGGGGTCAACTTGTCTGGAGTTTGCGCAAGCAGTGGAGCCAGAATATGCCGTGATTTCAGTTGGAGCGGATAATAGGTTTGGGCATCCGAATCTGCGGGTTTTAAAGAATTTAGAAGCAGTAGGAGCCATTATTCTACGCACTGACAAGACAGGAGACATTATATTAGTGAGTGATGGGGAAACCGTGAGCTATTGATTGTGGACATTGATTGGGGATTAATAAAGTTAATAAAATAGTTAATAGAGTTAATCTTTTTTATTAACTATTTATTAACCTTATTAACTTTAGTAACCACGCCCTTGTCTGTTAAATAATTTTTTGCTATACTAAAAACAGTAATCATTAATATCAAAACATTTATGCCCACACAAGAATCCCAAAAGAAAGTTTTAATAATTGAAGATGAAGATATGCTCTCGGATATGTATAAAGTCAAGTTTGAAAAGGAGAAGTTCCAATTTTTAAGAGCCACAGAAGGATCTGAAGGACTTGAGATGGCAAAAAGGGAGAAACCCGACGTTATTTTATTAGATGTGATTATGCCAAAAATGGATGGCTTTGCGGTTCTACAAGCATTGAAAGCTGATAGCGCTACCAAGAGTGCCAGGGTAATTTTGCTGACTAATCTGGGCCAGGATGAGGATATCCAGAAAGGCAAAGACATGGGCGCTGACGATTATTTGGTAAAAGCTAATTTTACGCCCACACAAGTAGTGGAAAAGGTCAGGATGTTATTGGGCCGGAAATAATATTATCAAATTCAGTTATCTTTATATTAATTTTTTGAACTAACATAGGAAAGAAAAAGTTAAAATATGAAAAATTATGAGAAAGAGTTTCCTTTGAAGGGAACCAAGGTAAAAGGCATTACTAAAAAATTTGACTTTAGCGATCCAATTGACAGACGAGAATATTTCAATAAGAAAGCGGATAAAGAGATCAAACTATTAAAGAAATATTTTGATGATGGCAATACTTTTATAGCTTATTTTTTGGGCAAAAAGGGTTCTGGCAAGGGAACTTATGCCAAAATGATGATTGAAATATTTGGTGAGGAAAGAATCGGTCATATTTCGGTGGGTGATATTGTCCGGGCTGCTCATAAGGGCCTGGAAGATGAAGACAAGAAAAAAGAAATAATCGATTATTTAAGTAAAAATTATCGCGGTTATATCTCGGTTGAGCAGGCCATGGAAGCTCTGCTGAGCCGGGATACAAAGACCCTTTTGCCAACCGAGTTTATCTTAACCTTAGTTAAAAAAGAGATTGACAGGCTGGAAAGGAAAATACTTTTTATTGATGGTTTCCCTCGCGATTTGGACCAAGTTTCTTATTCCTTGTATTTTCGGGATTTAATTAATTACCGGGAAGATCCTGATGTTTTTGTGGCGATTGATATACCAGAAATTGTGATTGATGAGCGGATGAAGAACCGCGTAGTTTGTCCCAAGTGCCAAACTCCGCGAAACTTAAAACTTTTAGCAACTAAGCAGGCAGGTTATGATGAGAAGAAGAAAAAATTTTATCTGATGTGTGATAACCCCGCGTGCGATAAGGCGAGAATGGGAGCTAAAGAAGGGGATAGCCTAGGAATTGAAGCGGTTAGGGACCGATTAGAGCTTGATGATTCATTGATTGATAAAATTTTTACTTTACATGGTATTCCCAAAGTACTTTTAAGAAATGCAGTACCAGTTGACTTTGCAAAAGATAATTTTGATGATTATGAGATTACCCCAGAATATGTTTATGAATGTGATGAGAGTAATAAAAGAGTGAAAATATCAGAAAAACCCTGGATTTTGAAAGATGACCAAGGCAATGATGCGTATAGTTTGATGCCGCCGGCAGTAGTGCTTTCACTAATTAAACAGTTGGTTAAAGTTTTAGAAATTAGCTAATCTTAGCAATTTTTTGATTTGGTGGATAAGTCAATGCTTGACACTATTTTAAAGGTGTGATAAGTTATAAACAATATGAAAAACATATTTAAACAATTAGATCTAGTATTGGTAATTTTGGTACTTTTACTCGTCGTCTAACGCGGCTAGATCTTATGTTTAAATAAAAAATAGAAAAATTTGCAGAGTACATAGAGATCTAGCCCCAAGGGCTAGATTTTTTGCTTTTTAGTAGGCGAATCCCGCGCTAATTCTCACTTCGTTTGAATAATGCGGGACAAGTAGCCCGCTGCGAATGGGCGCATACGAATTAATTAGGGTGATTAGCTCAAATGGCTTAGAGCATCGGAATTACAATCCGAGGGTCCCTGGTTCAAATCCAGGATCACCCACTTTCAATAGTTCTTTAGAAGAAGAATCGCGCAAGTATCAGGAGGAAACCTACGACGGCTGACAGGCAAAACTGACCCATCATAGTCAGCGGCGCTTTCAAGGGGCACATCATACCCCAAGATTATCCGTAAACCCCGTACCAAAAGGTCCAACCTATTTTTAGGGCTGTGCCTTACCGTTTTGGTACGGGGTAAAGAGGTGAAGACCAGAAGTCAACAGAGAGGACGAAGAGCTTCGGATTCACTACGGGCTCCCCCTTTCTGATCCTCTTGATGCTTGCGCTTGCGGGGTCGGTGGAGAAATTTACTTCATCGGCCCCACCCCTTATTTTTTGATTATGTTTCAGAACATTCAAAATCCAAATACTCAAAATAGCTTATTATCAATAGGTCTGCTTTTGCTAATTTTTTTGGGCTAGATTTTTGTTTTGCGTCTGTAAGATAAATATCTGGCTGGAAATCCGGTTAGTTTTTTTGCTCATTTTTAAAATTTGTGTTAGGTTTAATGTTCCATTCATTAACAATTCAACCGCCAAACAAAGGAGGAAAATCAAATGGTTACTGAAAAAGTCTATGTATTTGACACTAGCCTAAGAGACGGCGAACAGGCCGCTGGCAGTCGGTTGGGTGCCAGAGAGAAGTTGGGTATTGCCCAGCAGTTAGCTCGTTTGAGAGTTGACATCATTGAAGCTGGCTTTCCTGTTTCTTCACCTGGAGAATTTGAAGCGGTGCGGTTGATTGCTCAAAAAGTAGAAGGGCCTGTTATCTGCGCTTTGGCTAGGGCGTTGCCGGATGACATCATTAGAGCGGCTGACGCGGTTAGAAATGCATATAGCCCCCGTATCCACACTTTCATTGGCACTTCTCCCCAGCATATGGATATGTTAAAGAGGCCGCCGCATGCCATTTTGGGAATGGCAGTTGAATCTGTGGAGCGAGCAAGGTCGTTCTGTGAGGATGTAGAATTTTCTCCAATGGATGCCACGCGCACCGAGTTTGATTATCTTTGCGAGGTAATTGAGGCCGCAATCGGGGCCGGGGCAACAATTATTAATATTCCTGATACAGTTGGCTATGCCCAACCCCAGCAATTTGGCGCCTTAATAAAAGACATTTTGAGGAACATTTCCAATATCCAAGGAATCGTCTTAAGCGTTCATTGCCATAATGATTTGGGTTTGGCGGTAGCTAACACCTTGGCCGCTGTTGATAATGGGGCGCGCCAGGTGGAGTGCACCATCAATGGCATTGGCGAGCGCGCCGGGAACGCCGCTTTGGAAGAGGTGGTTATGGCCATACGGACTCGGCGGGATTATTATTCTGATGTGGCTACTGGCATTGATACTCGCGAAATTGTTAGGGCCAGTCGTTTGGTAGCTGATGCTTTTGGTATGATTGTCCCCGCAAATAAGGCAATTGTTGGTGCTAATGCTTTTGCCCATAGTTCTGGCATTCACCAGGATGGTTTCCTAAAGAATCCTGAAACTTTTGAGATTATAAAGCCAGAAGATGTGGGTCTGGATGCGAGTAAAATTGTACTGACCGCCCGGTCAGGCCGCCATGCTCTGCAACATCGATTAGAACAGCTGGGTTACTATCTCTCTGATGAGGAGTTGGGGGGATTCTACGAAACGCAGTTTTTACCTCTATCTGATAAAAAGAAAGAGGTTTATGACGAGGACCTAATAGCGATGATGGGTGATGAGATGCAGGATATTTCGGAAACTTATCACCTAAAATATTTGCATACCTCTGGTGGCACTGGCGCAATTCCGACAGCTACCGTCCAGATTCAAATCAGAGATGAAGTTAGACAAAAGGCTGAGTGCGGCGATGGTCCAGTGGATGCGACTTTTAAGGCCATCCAGGCGGTTGTCAATCTGCCGACTACTCTGCAGCAATATGCAATCAGGTCAGTGACCAGTGGTACCGAAGCCATGGGTGAGGTTACGGTCCATTTAAAGGAAGACGGTAATGTAGTGATTGGTCGCGGCGTTTCCACGGACATTATTGAGGCCAGCGCTAAGGCCTACATAGATGGATTAAACAAACTAGCCGTTCGCAAGAAGGCGAGTGTTGAGTAATATTTATCCCCCAGAGAATAAGATAATTTCTGGGGGTTTTTATTTGATCCCGAACCATACTCACCATCACTCGCAGTTACGGAGCGGGATATAGATTATTTGGAGGATTTAGAGAAGGGCAAGTTCGCGTTTGGTCAGAAGATGTTGCTTTGAAGAAATTTGACAAAATTTTTTACATAGCATATTATTAAACTATGAATGAAACCTTCCAGGCAATTAGAATTATTAACATTATTATTAGCCGCTTAAGACGAGTGGAAGGCCTTTAATTAACAACAGCTCAATTAAATAATTTAAAAAGTTGACTGCCTTCCACTCTTGGGAGGCAGTTTTTTGTTCTTTATGCTATTATAGGAGAAAGAGCTATGGTTACAATTTTTGACACAACCTTAAGAGACGGGTCTCAAGCCGAAGGCATCTCATTTTCAGTTGAGGACAAGCTGGCGATTGCTAAACGATTAGACGACCTTGGCGTGCATTACATCGAGGGCGGCTGGCCCAACCCAACTAATCCCAAGGATCTGGAGTTTTTTGTTCGTGTTAAAGAGTTGGGTTTGAAAAACGCGAAAGCCACTGCTTTTGGCAGTACTCGGCGGGCCAAGAACACACCGGAAAAAGATCCGATTCTCCAGACTTTGCTCAAAGCCAAAACCCAAACAATCGCTCTATTTGGCAAAAGCTGGGATTTGCATGTTTGGGAGGTGTTAAGGCTTAAGGGGCCGGAGGGGCTAGAGACAAATCTGCATATGATCAGAGATTCCGTAGCTTTTTTGCGATCAGCGGGGCGGGAAGTTATTTATGATGCCGAGCACTTTTTTGATGGCTACAAAGCAAACCCAGTTTATGCCCTCCGGACATTGGAAGCGGCCCTGAAAGGCGGGGCAAGCATCCTTGTTTTATGTGATACTAATGGCGGTTGTCTGCCTGGCGAGATTAGGCCGATTATCGCAGATGTGTTTAAACATTTTGGGGATACTCCCATCGGTATCCATACCCATAATGACAGTGGCTGTGCCGAAGCTAATATTTTCGAAGCAGTAAGGCTGGGTGTTTGTCATGTTCAGGGGACTATTAATGGCTATGGAGAACGGTGTGGAAATGCAAACCTTTGCACTGTAATCCCAACCCTAAAACTCAAGATGGGCATAGATTGTATTAGCAGAGAAGGATTAGAGGATCTAACAGAACTCTCTCACTTTGTGAGCGAGATTGCTAATGTGGCGCCTGATCATCGCCAACCCTATGTGGGCGCCAGCGCTTTTGCCCACAAAGGAGGCGCCCACGCAGATGGGGTAGTCAAAAATTCTCGTTCCTTTGAACATATTGAGCCGGAACTGGTAGGCAATGAACGGCGCTTTTTAGCTTCGGACCAAGCAGGCACGGCGCTTGTTGCTAAATATTTAGAGCAGTTTGGGTATGTTGTTGATAAAAAGGATGAACGTGTTGTCAGTCTGTTGACCGAGTTAAAGCAACGGGAAGCCCATGGTTATGCCTATGAAGCCGCTGACGGTTCTTTTGAGCTTTTAGCTCGGCGGGTGATGGGCGATTACACCCAACCTTTTAAGACCATTGCTTTTCGGGCAGAAGTGGGTCAATATGAAAATGACCAGCTATCCTCCGAGGCTATTGTTGAGGTGAGCGTGGATGGCCGGCAGGAGCATACCGTAGCCAAGGGGGATGGCCCCATCCATGCCCTGGACAATGCGCTCCGAAAGGCGTTAGAGAAGTTTTATCCCCAACTTAAAGAAGTGTATCTTAGAGATTATAAAGTGCGCGTGTTGTCTAATAGCAACGATGATGGAACCGCGGCGACTGTGCGGGTGTTGATTGAATCTTCGGATGGTAAAAGGGTTTGGAGCACAGTCGGAGCCTCGGAAAATATTATTGAGGCTAGTTGGGAGGCGTTAGTAGATAGTTTTAGCTATAAGTTGCTGAAAGACAGGCCACCAGCTCAAGCGGTCTAAAAACAGGAGATAACCGCCAAAATAGTTAGGCTGGGTTTTAAAACTCAGCCTATTTTTTTGTGGATAATCCCGCTTGACCCTGTTTAATAGTTATTCACATTTAGTGGGGTTGACATTATTTTCAACCCCTGATAAGATTATTCCAGTATGAAAATTAGCCAATGGTACAACTTTTATTTCTTTTTTACTGATTCGGATCGGCTGATTTTATATATATAAATAAATAAGATTTGTAGATAAAAAAAACAGCCGATTCACAAGAGAATCGGTTTTTTATTTTTTTAACTCGCAAAGGGCGAGGGATAGTTTTTCGCTCTTTACATTGCTCTTTTCATTATTAACGGGAGGGTTTGGACAATGACAGCTAAAAATGCTGAACTTATGAGGGCGGCTGCTATATTCAAAGAAGATCCATCTCGCAGAGAAACAGCGGCCAGGGATTTTGGCAAGGCAGTTGATTTAGAAGTGACCGAGGCAAAAGATTTTTTGCACGGTTTTATTAAAAAACAGAAAGAATGGCAGGATACGGCGAGGAAAGGAGGAGGATGATATTATGGATGACGTTAATAATGGTCATTTTGGTGTGAATGATCTAAGCCTGGAAGTATTCGGGAAACCTCTTTCAGAGTTGACACCAGAAGATATGGAGGAGGCGATAACAAGGGTTAAAATCAACCCGGTTCAAGCAGAGATTTTGATGAAAGCCACGAGAGGACGCCTAGTTATCCCGCATGATTGTGTAGTTGGGACAGGGTTTGCATCTCTTGTCTGATTCCTCTTTTAGTCAAGCGGACGCGTACATCGTTCCACGTTCGCTTGACTTTTTTTAACTCAAAGGAGGGAACCATGAAAGAGAAGAAAAAGCCTGCCTGCCCCCTTCATCCAAAGGTTGAATTAAAGTGGGTGCCAGGGAAAAGTCCTGGCGGCTGGGGTACAGCAAGTAGTTCTGGAGGTAGATTTCAGTGTCCAATTTCAGACTGTTTGTTGAACAGAAGCCAAAAAGAGAATGGGGCGAAAACAGGGTGATTTAGACAAATGGTTATACACCAAAGGCTGGGCCTGGTTGGGTATGTAATAACTACTTGACCGGGCTTTTTATTTTTATTTTTTCACTGCCAGAAATGAGGTATAATTAAATTTCAAATCCTGAATCCCCTTTTCTAAAATTTCCAAATTATAAAGTTTTGCGCAGGATTCTGGAGCAATGACTGCGGTCGTAGCGGACAGGACTTTGTTTTTTAGATCTTCAGCCGCATGCGCTGTATCATCGCGTTCTTCCAGCCCTGCTTTTGGCCAGATTCTTTTTAGATACATTTTACATTGTTTGATAGCTTGGGGATGGGAGGCGATTTTGGCGATAGTTTCTTTTTTAGTTCCAGGAGCCACGAGCAAGCAGTGAATCACCGGAATCTCAAAAATATTTTTGATGTTAAAGATGTGTTTGCTCATAGCATAAATGGCTTCAAGCACGACTCCCCCATTGGAGTTTTCAATTGGAAAAATACCAAGGTCAATTTTGCCTTGGTTAAGTGTTGTAAGCACATTTTCCGCGGAAATCAGATATTCCAGCCGGAAATCGCTTATATTGTTTGTTCTGACGTATTCTCGGGCCGCTTGCTCGGAAAAACTGCCGCGAGCGCCGGAAATGCCGATAATAGTCATAAGGCATTATGGTTTGGGTTGACAAAATTTTGTTAGATATGCTATGGTGGTGAGTTAAAGTAGGCTTTTTTTATTGTTGTTCCACATCAACATCAACCAGTATCAAAAGAGGAAGGAGAAAGAAATGGACTGGAAAGTCTGGATTGGGAAAGGGATTGCCATTGTTGGAATTTGGCTGGGCGTAGGTATATCATCTTTTTATATTGGAGGCGATACAATTTGGGTTGCTCTTTTTGCAACATTTGCAACAGTTTGTGTTGCGATTCCGGAAACTATGCGTGATTTGTTGGGGTGTTGATAAAGAAGACGGGACCTGTTTAATTTTCAGCGGGTCCTTTTTTTGAAAAATTTCCAGGGTTGGAAAATTTTAAGATTTATGGTAGAATGAATTTAACAGCGGGGTATGGCGCAGTTGGTAGCGCGCACGCATGGCCCCGCACCTTTTTCGGGGATTAGCGCAGTTGGTAGCGCGCACGCATGGGGTGCGTGAGGTCAGGAGTTCGAGTCTCCTATCCCCGACAAAGGTGCGGGGTAAAGGTGTGTGACCCCGATCAACAAAACAAGAAGACCGCTAAACAGCCTTTTTATTCAAGGTTTTAATACACCGCGTACACACTTTCAGTTTTTTTCCATCAATCCGCTTGGTTTGAAGATTGGGGTAAAGTTTGCGTTTGGTGGCAATGTTAGAATGGCTCCGGGAAATTGAAGTCTTTGGTTTTTTGCCGCAGATGTCGCAGATTTTAGACATATGGTTTCATGGATTAATGTATTAATTTAAGTTAACATCTTACTGGTTGAATTTTAGCATTCATTGTTCAATTGTTCCATTGTTCAATTGTCATTACTTCCACTCAACAATCGAACAATCGAACAATATCACCGTGATTTTAGGTTATCATCATTTTCAATTTTAATCAAGTTTTATGGTCACCACGATTTCCATATTTTTCCTTATCGTAATAATCTTTTCCGCTATTATCCATGAATACGCGCATGGCTGGATGGCTTGGAAGCTGGGTGATTCAACTGCCAAGGATATGGGTCGCTTAACGCTTAATCCTTTGGCGCATATTGATATGTATGGAACGATTTTAGTGCCTTTGCTTTTATGGATTTCCCAAACCGGGTTTATTGTTGGCTGGGCCAAACCAGTGCCTTATAATCCTTATAATTTAAGAAACCCTAAACGCGACTCTGCTCTGGTGGCCATTGCCGGACCTGCGGCCAATATTATAACTGCTCTAGTGTTTGGTCTCGCAGTTCGGTTTTTGCCAATGACTGATTTTATTGCCTTGCTTTCTATCGTGGTTTATGCTAATGTTCTCTTAGCAGTATTTAATTTGGTTCCGATACCACCGCTTGACGGCTCTAAAGTTCTTTTTGCGGTATTGCCAGATTCTCTGAACAATATAAAAATGTTTTTATCGCGCTATGGTTTCTTTATTTTACTGATTTTCATCTTTTTTGGTTTTAGGTTGATTATCCCACCCATCCTTTTCATTTATTCATTATTTGTTGGCGGCGGCGGTATTTTTTGATAGGCTGGGAAAGTTAGAGGAGTAACAGAGCGAGCCGCATCGAGCTCTGTTATCGTGGATAACGAAGCTCGCCGCGGCTCGCTTCGTCAGTCCAACTGTTTGTTTCGTCATTCCGTAGTTTTTTCGCTTGACGCATTTTTTGATTTATGATAGATTTATTGCAAGACACTTGGAAATAGGTGTTTTAATGAAGAGTGTTTTTTTGTTAGACGCGGATAGCCGTGGATTTATTACGGATAGCCACAGATCACGGATTTAGAACTCAAATAATCTCTAATAGATTAGAATACCCTTAATAATTATTCGCGATAAAATTAGCGAAATACATTCGCGAGTTCATTCGCGAAACATTCAAATAAATAAAATATGCCGACAATTCATCAGTTAATTAAAAAACCCAGGAAAAGCAAATCAAAAAGAAGCAAGACTCCAGCCCTGGAGACGGTTTTAGATACGCTTAAAAGAAAAAGGACTAAATTGCCAAAAGGCAGTCCGTTTAAGCGCGGCGTTTGTTTGAAAGTAACAACCGTAACTCCCACAAAACCAAACTCGGCCTTGCGCAAGATTGCCAGGGTCCGCCTTTCCAATGGTATGGAAGTAACCGCCTATATTCCGGGTGAAGGCCATAACTTGCAAGAACACTCGATTGTTATGATTCGCGGCGGCCGGGTTAAAGATTTGCCGGGTGTGCGATATCACGTTGTTCGAGGTCGCTATGATACTCAAGGCGTGGCCAACCGGAAACAAGGGAGAAGTTTGTATGGAGTGAAAAAGCCTTTGGATGTTGCGGGTGGGACGCAGGCAGCGGCCGGCGCGAAGGAAAAGCCGGGGGAGGGAGAAAAATAGTAATTTATTGTAACTCGATAGTAATGCGATTGTAATACAATTGTATTACAACTGTATTACGCGAGCCGAGCCGCAGCGAGGCGAGCTAGTTGCAATAAGTTACTATTGAGAAGAGCTATTTTAATTTAGTTATATGTTTTTTAAAGTATATTTTTCTTAAAATTTTTATGCGTGGTAAACCAGCGCCTAAGCGCAAAATTAAATCAGATCCAAAACATAATTCCGCCACTGTGGCTAAGTTTATTAACCATATTATGCAGCGGGGTAAAAAGACCGTAGCGCAGAAAATTGTCTATGGCGCTTTTGATCTTATAGCTCAAAAAACCAAAAAAGACCCTTTAGATATTTTTAAAAAAGCTTTAGAAAATATTAGTCCAGAAGTGGAAGTTAGAGGCCGCCGGATTGGCGGGGCTAATTATCAGATACCAATGGAAGTCAACCCAGACCGGCGAATGACCCTTGGTATGCGTTGGATTCTTACGGCGGCCAGAGCGCGCAAGGGCAAGCCAATGGCGGAAAGATTGGCTATGGAATTGCAAGATGCGGCGCAAAACCAAGGCGCGGCGTTTAAGAAAAAGCAGGATACTTATCGGATGGCCCAGGCGAATAAGGCGTTTGCGCATTTCGGACGGCCGAGGCGGAAGAAGTGAGGTACGAATAGATACGAATAGATTACGAATGGCGACGAATTACGAATGGATACAAATAACAATCGAACAATCGAACAATGGAGCAATAACGCCCCAGTTATCTCTAATTTGTTCAAATATCTCGAATGTGGGAAATTGACCAAGATGATTTTTGTGAGTATAATTTAATTGTTGTAATTAATTTCAAAAAATATGCGAGAAGAAATTAAACAGGCTAGAGTTACCATTCCTCTGGGAGCAATGAGGTGTATTTCTGGTTATCCAAAGGAGAGAAAGGTTATTTGCGAAATCAATATGGATGCACTCGAAAAGGTAAATGATGCGGAAACTTTTGATGAAATTATTAGTCAAGCTCGTTTGAACTATGCTCTGGGTAATTATGAAACTTTTAACAGCGCACGGGAACTTGTTGAGGACTTACATAAATATATTTAAAATATTTTTATGATTGTTCACAGAGAGCCGAGATTTATCAGGGCTTACCAGAAATTGCCAGATTATATTAGAGAAGATTTTGATAAAAAGATAATAATTTTTGAAAATAATCCAGGGGATCCGAGACTACGCACTCATAAATTAGGAGGTAAGCTTCGGGAATGTTTTTCTTTTTATTTGCGTGATGGTTTTAGAGTATATTTTGAATTTTTAGGAAAAAGCGAAGTTGATTTACTTTATGTGGGGCCTCACAATGGTTATAGGAGATGGAGATGATAGCCCCTTCAATTATCTATAATATAGTGGAGTTTGACTAGGATTATTTTTTTGAGATATTTTATGTCTTCTAAAAAAGAACAAAAACCAGATGATGAGATGACTGCTGATGAAATGGTAGCTGAAGCCAGAGCCGAATATTAAACAATTAAATTTTTCATTAAGATATTTTAAAATTGATTTTCAAAACCATGAAAAAAATCATCTTTTTAACAATTTTAGTATTCAGCCTGGTTTTGAGTGGTTGTATTTTAGAGAATATTGAAGTTAATGAAGACAAAGGACAGCCAGTTGCGGGTGATGAGCAAGAAGATGAAATGGTAGATACAGAAGAGCCGCAGGATGAGGAAGATGATATGACAACGGAAATTAAAGTTTATTTTATTGATAAACAGGTTGCCGTTGAAAGAGATTGTGCAACGGTAGTAGAATTTGCCAGGGAGATTCCTTCTACGGAAGCGATAGGAGCGGCTGCAGTTAATGAGATGATAAAGGGGCCGAGTATGAAGGAGGAGGGGGTTGCTAGTAATGCTGTTCCCACAGGGACTAAGTTGTTAAGTTTAGAGATAAGAGATGGTGCTGCTTATGCTCATTTTTCAAAGGAGTTGCAGAATTACGGCGGCGGTTCTTGTGCGGTAAGTGCTATAAGGGCCCAGATAGAAAGCACGCTTAAACAGTTTCCAACAGTGGATAGTGTAGTAATTTCTGTTGAGGGCGTGCTCCAGGAAGAAGTTTTACAGCCGTAAATTTTTCATTAAGATATTTTAAAATTGATTTTCAAAACCATGGCATTTGAAAAAATGGGTTTAGAATACCCGAATGAAGGCAGAAATTTAGAGCAAAGAGTAAAGTCTCTTTTGCAAGCCGATTTGACTCATAACCTTGAGGGTGAATCTAACGCTGATAGAAACCAACGGTGGTTTGCGGAGGCAGTGGCTATTGGCGCTAAACTGGCTGATCTAAAAGAAAGACTGGGTGGTGAGGAGGAATTGAGTCATCATATAGGAAGTGAAAATCTAAGGAAGTTTTTTGAATTTTATATGGCCTTACAGACATCGGTCCAAGCAGGAAAGAATTTAGAAGCAGAAAAAAGATTTGAAAAATTAGAGGAAGAGAGAAAAGCTCGGAAAGAACTTGAAGATAGTCGCCAGAATAAATAAAAAAGAATAATTTAAAAAAATTGGGTTTTGCATAAATCCTTGTGATTAGTTTTTTATATTTGGACTCAACCTTAGACTTTAGACTGCAAAGTTTTACAATAAGCTACAACAAGTTACCATAGGTTACTATTATTCCCCACTCGCGAGAATAAAAAACAATAAACCAATAAATTAATAAACCAATAAATTAAAGAATCATGCCCCGAGCCTACCCCCTACAACGCGTCCGAAACATCGGAATAATCGCCCACATAGACGCCGGTAAAACCACCGTCACCGAGCGGATTCTTTTTTATACTGGCAAAAAACATAAGATTGGGGAGGTGCATGAAGGCGAGGCTGAAATGGACTGGATGGACCAGGAAAAAGAACGGGGGATTACGATTACTTCCGCGGCCACAACTTGCTTTTGGACGCCAAAAGGCAAGGATAAAAAAGAAGATGAGTGTCGGATTAATATTATTGATACTCCCGGTCATGTGGACTTTACAGCCGAAGTAGAACGGTCTTTGCGGGTTTTAGACGGCGGAGTGACTGTTTTTGATGGCGTAGCTGGAGTGGAACCCCAAAGTGAAACTGTTTGGCATCAGGCGGATAAATATGAGGTGCCGCGGATTTGTTTTATTAATAAGTTAGACCGGATGGGCGCGGATTTTTATAAAGATTTAGAATCAATCCATGAAAGGTTGACTAAAAAAGCCCGTCCTTTGCAACTGCCGATTGGCACGGAAGCTAACTTTGTGGGCATTATAGATTTGTTAGAGCAAAAGGCCCGGATTTATAAAGATGACTTGGGTCAAGAAATTGTTGATGAAGAAATACCGGCGGACATGAAAGATCAGGTTGAAAAATATCGGAGTGAGTTATTGGAAGCCATTGCGGAAAATGATGAACATCTGATGGAGAGGTTTTTGAATGGTGAAGAAGTGTCAATTGAGGACTGGAAACAGGTGTTGCGAAAAGCAGTGATTGCTAATGAGATTGTGCCGGTTTTGTGCGGTTCAGCTTTAAAAAACAAAGGCGTGCAGTTTTTATTGGACGCTGTTTGCGAATATCTGCCCTCGCCCTTGGATGTGCCAGCGGTTGAGGGTTTTGACCCCAAAAATAAAGAGACAAAGATAACCATAAAAGCCGATGACAAAGAGCCATTTGCCGCCCTGGCTTTTAAGGTAGCCACTGATCCTTTCGTTGGCACTTTAACATTTTTTAGGGTTTATTCAGGGGTTTTAGAAGGGGGTTCTTATGCCCAAAATACAACTAGCGGGGAAAGAGAGCGGATTGGCCGGATTTTGCGGATGCATGCTAATCATCGGGAAGATGTTAAAGAGGTTTATGCCGGAGAGATTGCCGCGGCTGTGGGTTTAAAAAATACTTCTACTGGCCATACTTTGTGCGCTCCGGAACATCCGATTGTTTTGGAGTCAATCACGTTTCCAGAACCCGTGATTTCTATCGCCATAGAGCCCAAGACTAAGGTGGACCAGGAAAAAATGGGTTTGGCTTTACAGAAATTAGCCCAAGAGGATCCGACTTTTAAAATCAAAACAGATGAAGAAACTATGCAAACAATTATTTCCGGCATGGGCGAGTTGCATTTAGATATTCTGGTAGAAAGAATGAAGCGGGAATTTAAAGTGGAGGCCAATGTGGGTCAGCCCCAGGTAGCGTATAAAGAAACCATTACCAAATTAGCTGAAGTAGAGGGTAAATATATTCATCAATCTGGCGGCCGAGGCCAGTATGGCCATTGTTATCTGCGCTTAGAACCCAAAGAGCGGGGCGAGGGTTTTGAATTTTCTGATGAAATAAAAGGCGGGTCTATTCCTAAAGAATACATTCCCGCGATTCAAAAAGGCGTTAAAGAAGCCATGGATAATGGGGCTCTTGCTGGTTATCCAATCGTGGATATGAAAGTAACAGTCTATGATGGTTCTTTTCATGAGGTTGATTCTTCAGAGGCGGCTTTTAAAATCGCTGGGGCCCGGGCGATTCGCAGCGGCGCTAAAAAAGCTGGCATAGTCTTGCTCGAGCCGATTATGAAAGTTGATGCAGTTACCCCAGAACAATTTATGGGTGATGTTATTGGCGACCTAAATTCCAAACGCGCTCAAATAGACGAGATGAATGACAGGGGTAATGTTAAAGTAATCAGCGCTCATGTGCCTTTGGCTTCAATGTTTGGTTATGCTACCCAATTACGGTCTATGACCCAAGGACGGGCTTCTTATTCAATGGAGTTTTCTAATTATCAGGAAGTGCCGAAGAATGTGACAGAAGAGATCGTTGCTGGGAGGATGGAGGGGGAGGGGAAGAGGGCGTAGAGTTTTTGTAATACGATGGTAACTCGATGGTAACTCGATGGTAACTCGATTGTAATACGATGGTAATACGATAGTAATACAGTTGTAATTCATTGTAACTCATTGTAACTCGTAGTAACTTCTTGTAATTTATTGTATCGTGTTGCGTGTATCGTGAATCGTGAAGGCGGTCTTGACATCTGAAAGGATAAAAAGTATAATAAAGACACTTATACACAATAAAAACTGTTTATTATGAACATGGATGACCAACTCCAACAAATCACAGATTTAATCGAAAAAACCGGTGATAAAGCCATTGTCTTAAAAGAAAATAAGCCGGCTTATGTTTTGATGACTCTAAAAGACTATGAAAGGCTAATATTAGGCAAATATGAGGTAAAAGGCTTGACAGAAGAAGAGCTTTTGGATAAGATTAACCGCGAGATTGCTGTTTGGAGAAGCGGCCAGGAAAGACTAAAACAAGTTGAAGAAGAGGCGCCTTTGTTTGATGAACCCCTATCACCTGCCAGAGAACCATGGGGAGAACCATGGGACTTCTCGACGGCTCGATCTGATTTTGCCGACAAGTCAAACTTGAGGCCTTCGCTTGATTCTGACGAGCCTCGCTTTGAGAACAGATGGGATAAGGATGATGATGATTTTGAGGTGCCGTTTGATTTGGATGATGAAGACGACATGTTAGACGAAGACTCGGGGTCTCCGATTGATTCTGACGAATCTCGTTTTGAAGAGGATAAGTACTATGTGGAACCAATTAGATGACAACGAATCGGCACGAATAGGTGCACGAACTTCACTAATCACAAATCTAGGGTGAGAGGGGGATTTTACTTGTATTTTTTTTAAAAATGTGTTTGAATAAATAATAACCCACCTTCGCTCTCGCTCGAGCTTCGGCGGGTAAATAATAAATCTTAAAGAAATCCATGACGGCTGGATAAAACCCTGTACCAGTCGCTTCGCTCCGGTACGGGGCAGGCCCTTGATAAAACAAAGGGGGGCTTGCCCCGCACCATTCGAACGAAGTGAGAATTGGTGCGGGGGTCGTCGTAAGGAGATTAACAAAAAATGGCAGAAAAATTTGACAGAACAAAACCCCATATTAACATGGGAACCATTGGTCATGTGGACCACGGTAAAACCACTTTAACAAGTGCTATGCTTCAGGTTATTGATGCTACTGGCGGTAAAGCCAAGGTCGAAAAGTATGATGACATTGATAACGCGCCCGAAGAAAAAGAGCGCGGTATTACTATTGCCACTCATCACAGTGAATATGAAACTGGAAAATATCACTGTGCTCACGTGGACTGTCCGGGACATGCTGATTACATTAAAAACATGATTACTGGTGCGGCCCAAATGGACGGCGCTATTTTATTGGTTTCCGCTACTGACGGCCCGATGCCTCAAACCCGAGAGCATATTTTGTTAGCGCGTCAGGTTGGCGTGCCTTATATCATTGTTTTCATTAACAAAACTGATCAGTTAACTGGTTCAGATGATGAGAAAAAAGAAATGTTAGAACTGGTTGAAGAAGAAGTCAGAGATTTGCTTAAGAAATACGAATTCCCTGGTGATGAAATTCCTATTATCAAAGGCTCAGCTTTAAAAGCTATGGAAAATCCAACAGATGCGGAAGCCCAAAAGCCAATTCTGGAATTGCTTAAAGCTATTGATGAGTATATTCCAGAACCGGCGCGAGATGTTGATAAACCCTTTTTGATGCCGATTGAAGATATTTTCTCTATTGAGGGTCGGGGTACGGTTGTTACTGGCAGAATTGAGCGAGGCATTGTCAAGTTAAACGATGAAATGGAAATTGTTGGTCTAAAAGACACCCAAAAGACTATAATTACCGGGATAGAAATGTTTAATAAATCTTTAGATGAAGGTCGAGCTGGTGATAATGCGGGTATTTTGCTTAGGGGCACTAAAAAAGAAGAGGTTGAACGCGGCCAAGTTTTGGCCAAACCAGGCAGCAGTACTCCGCATACTGAATTTGAAGGCGAGATTTATATTTTAACCAAAGAAGAAGGTGGTCGTCATACCCCATTCTTTAAAGGTTATAAACCCCAGTTTTATATCAGAACCACTGATGTTACTGGTGATGTTGAATTGCCCGAAGGAACCGAGATGGTGATGCCTGGTGATACTGTAACTTTAAAGGTTAAACTTAATAGCCCAATTGCCTTGGAAGAAAAACAAAGATTTGCCATTCGTGAAGGTGGCCATACAGTCGGAGCCGGTGTAATTACCAAAATTATAAAATAAATAGGGGACGGTTCTATATAAGGGCCGTCCTTTAGGTAAATTTAATTTTTTTAGGGTTTATGTGTTTAAACTCCGAATTGTTAAATTGTTACATTGTCAGATTGCTTAGTCGCAACAATGTAGCAATTTAACAATGTAACAATGGTTAAAAGTTCAATTTACAAGATACCGGTGTTCGTATTAAGCGCGTAAATCCTAATTTTATAAATACTTTTGATATTAAAAATTTGATGACAGAAAAACAGACCTTGAAAAGTCAAACTCCTGCTCCTTCCGGGCAAAAGAAAGAAGAAGGAAGCGAGGAGGAAACAAAACAAAGGATTAGAATTAAAATCAAAGCCTTTGATCATAAGATTATTGATCAGTCAACAAGGATTATTATTGAGACTGCTGAACGTTCTGGCGCTCAAGTTGTCGGTCCTGTTCCCCTGCCAACAGAGAAGACTAAATATACAGTCTTGAAATCTTCTTTTGTTCATAAAGATTCTCGGGATCAGTACGAGACAAGGGTCCATAAGCGATTGCTTGATATTTTGGAGCCAACCCCAAAGACAATTGATGCTCTGACAAATTTGAATTTACCAAGCGGAGTGGATGTAGAGATAAAAATGTAAGACACTAATTGCTACGAATTTAGAACAAATGGCTACAAATTACAAATGGCTACGAATATTTTTATAGAAACTCCATTATTTTTCAGCCAATAAGATTCTCTTTTTTTAGAGAAAAACCTTGGTTAGGAAGATGATTGGATTTTGGAGAATAATTAATTTTATTTAAATAATTTTTAAAAACCAAAGAACTGAAAGTTGAGACATTTTGTCAGCTAGTTCTGGTTTTGGGCTAGTTTTTTTGTTTAACGCACGTTTAGAAATTATATGAAATTTATTCTAGGTAAAAAATTAGAGATGAGTCAGATTTTTGCGGATGATGGAACAGTTATTCCAGTGACAAAGATTCAGGCAGGACCGTGTACGGTGACACAGGTGAAAATTCAAGAAAAGGATGGCTACAAGGCTATTCAGGTTGGGTTTGGCGAGAAAAAGAGATTGAATAAACCGCTGGGCGGGCATTTGAAGGGTTTGTCCAATTCCCGACATTTAGTAGAATTTAGAGGTGATACTAATAAAACAAATGAAACCAATAAAACTAATTCTGATTTGAAGCGAGGGGATGTGATTACGGTTGGTGTTTTTGAACCGGGGGATAAAGTGAAAGTGACTGGGGTTTCTAAAGGAAAAGGTTTTCAGGGTGTTGTTAAACGACATGGATTTCACGGCAGTCCGGCTTCGCACGGGCATAAAGATCAGTTGCGAATGCCTGGTTCTATTGGCGCGACTGATCCGGCAAGGGTTTTTCCGGGAATGCGAATGCCTGGACGGATGGGCGGCGAGCAGGTGACAGTTACTAATTTGGAGATTGTTAAAATTGATAAAGATAAGAACCTGTTGTATATAAAAGGGGCGGTGCCGGGGGCGCGGAATAGGCTGCTGGAGATTAGCGGGGCGGGGGAGATGAAGATTGATGCTGGAGACGAGGGAAACGTTGGAGATAGTGAAGTTAATAAGGTTGATAAAGTTTCGGCCAAAGGCCGACCAGCCCTTGGCTGGAATAAAATAGTTAATAAAGAAAGTAAGGGAATAGAGAAATAAGAAACAAGGGAATGATGCGAATAGTGAGCTGGACTAATCGCCCGATTAGTACAGTGGTGGAAATAAAAAAAGCGGCACCGGACCCAAGAGATTTGAGTCGCGATGCCGATGGTTGAGATGAGTAAAATTCAGATAGGAGTCTCCTCTTGCTGGTTTATCTTTCTTACCAGCGATTCTAGGTGGTTTGTTTTTCTCACTACCGATTCTAGGCAGGCATATAAAAAACCAAACGCAAATATTACCACTGCCGCATAGAACACGATGAAAAAGAGGATACCCTCTTTGAAAAATAAGTCATTGATAGCTGATAGGACCATCAGGAATATAACCAGTGCTAATACGAACCAGAGCTCTTTCTTGTTCATGTTTCATACCTCCGATTGAAACGTTTGATGGTAATTTGCGATTTCTCATAACTCATTGTTTTTTATCATACCTAAAAACAAAAGTCAACCCCCAAATTTATAAAATATGGAAAATTAAGCTAAAATTAGCGTTTAATCACGATACACGATTCACATATCAAGATTCAAAATTACGAGAAATGGTTCGTGATATGTGACTCATGTATCGTGAAAATAAACCAATAAACCAATAAATCAATAAACAGGGCACGCATGCCAAAAGTTACTGTCTACAATCAAGAAGGAGTAATAGTTGGTTCGCAGGAATTAAGCGATGAAGTTTTTGGTATTAAGCCAAAGGTTGAGGTGGTGCATCAGGTAGTAGTAGGGATGATGGCGAATAAGCGGCAGGTTTTGGCTCATACCAAGGATAGGGGTGAGGTGCGCGGCGGCGGGAAAAAACCC
Source organism: Patescibacteria group bacterium (assembly GCA_018896645.1). NCBI lineage: Bacteria > Patescibacteria group bacterium. Next base: position 23,420 of record JAHIMF010000085.1, read on the forward strand.
TGGCGGCAGAAAGGCACTGGCCGGGCCAGACATGGCTCTATTCGCTCCCCTTTATGGGTTGGCGGCGGAGTGACGTTTGGTCCGACCAAAGAGCGGAATTTTAAAAAGAGAATAAATAAAAAGATGCGGCGGAAAGCGATTTTGATGTGTTTGTCGGATAGAGTGAATGATGATAAATTAGTTTTGTTAGATAAAATTAAGCTTGATGAGATTAAGACGAGACGGGTGGTTGAGTTAGTGGATAAACTAAGAAAGGTGTTTTATGGTGAAGGAGAAGTTAATAAAGTTTCGGCCAAAGGCCGACCAGCCCCTGGCTGGAATAAAGTTAATAAAGAAAAAGAAGTTCAGAAACAAGAAACTAGAAACAAGAAACTACCTCTCGGCCGTGCCTTCGGCTCTGAGGCTCAGGCTCGAAGAGAGCTTGAGGCCGAACGGGAGACTAAGGAATCTAACGAAAAGAAGACGACCAAAGAAAAATCGAAGAAGATTTTAATGTTGATTGATAAAAAGGACGAGAAAATTCAAAGGTCATGTCGGAATATTCCTTGGCTTTCGTGTATTCGGGCGCAGGATGTTAATGTCTTGGAAGTTTTGAGTAATGAATATATTTTGACATCAGTTAATGGGGTTAAGAAGATCGAAGAGATTTTTACGAAATAATTAATAATTTCGGCCAGAGGCCGACCAGCCATTGGCTGGGATAATTAATAATTTTTTAATAAATCAATAAAAGCGAAGCGCAATAAATTAAGCTTATGAGTATATTTAATAGATTCAAAAAACATAAGAAAGAAGAAAAAGAAATAGAGAAATTAAGGCCTTTGACAAGCTCAAATTCTGTTGAAAATAAAGAAACAAAGAGAGCGGATAAAAAGGAAGCCAAGGTTGGAGAAAAAACCGTTGCGCCGGAGAAGGCTTTGAAATTAAAGAAGCCAAGAAAGACCGAGTTGAAAAAGTTTGAAAATGTGCATAATGTTCTAGTTCGGCCGTTGGTGACCGAGAAAATTTCTAATCTGGGGATGTATAACCAGTATGCTTTTGAAGTTAAACCTAAAGCCAATAAAGTTCAAATAAAGAAAGCCATTGAGACTTATTATAATGTTCGGCCAGTCAAAGTGAATATAATAAATATACAGGGAAAAAATGTCAGATGGGGCCGGACTCGAGGCCGGACTCAAGATTCGAAAAAGGCGATAGTGACCTTAAGGCAAGGGGATAAGATTGAGGTGTATGAAGGGGTTTAAAACACGAATTGATACAAATTAAAAATAAATTATGGCAAATTATAAATAGGTAAAATAGATGATAGGCAGTTAATAGGGTTAATCCCTCGGCTTCACTCGGGACAGGTAAGATAGTTTCAGCCAGAGGCTTGAACCCAGGGGTACATCCGCCTTTGGAGGAGATCACCCCTTGGGTGAAATAAAGTTAATAAATTAATAAATGGTTAGTAAAAGTGAATAAAATAGTTAATAAAAACGTGTTGATATGGGGGATAATAAATAACTAAATGAAATAATAAATTGAGAACCTATGCCGGTTAAAGTATATAAACCCACAACTCCATCACGAAGAATGACCTCGGTTGTTGATACGAGTGATTTGACTCGTAAGCGGCCGGAGAAGTCTTTGGTTAGGATAAAGAAAATAAAATCTGGTAGAAACGCACAAGGAAAAATTACGGTTCGCCATCAAGGCGGCGGTGAAAAAAGATATTATCGGATTATTGATTTTTGTCAAGACAAATTAGATGTGGAATCAAGGGTTGAAGCCATTGAATATGATCCCAACCGGAATGCCAGGATTGCCCTTTTGATTGATGAAGACGGCGAAAAAAGATATATTATCGCCCCAACTGAATTAAAGGTTGGCGATAAAGTTGTTTCTTCAAACGAGAAGATAGAGATAAAACCAGGCAACAGAATGCCCTTGAAATATATTCCCACAGGAATGATGATTTATAATATTGAGTTGACCCCGGGCCGTGGAGCCCAGGTTGTGCGTAGTGGCGGCTCTTCCGCAGTCCTTCAGTCAATAGATGAAAAACAGGCCCAAGTTAAATTGCCGTCAAGTGAGATTCGTTTAATAGATGTTAAGGCGCGGGCGAGTATTGGCCAGGTTTCAAATCCAGATGCCAGGACAGTCCGAATTGGTAAAGCTGGCCGCAAGCGCCATATGGGAATCAGGCCAACAGTTCGCGGCAAGGCAATGAATCCAGTTGATCACCCGCATGGCGGCGGCGAGGGCGGTTCGCCGATTGGTTTAAAACATCCAAAAACGCCATGGGGCAAGCCAGCGTTGGGAGTGAAGACCAGGCGCAAGAATAAGTTTAGTAATAGGTTTATTGTTAAACGTAGGAAAAAACGTAAAAGATAATTCCCCATGATATCTCAAATTAGCTCTAATATCTCGGATAGTGAAAATAATTGATAATTAATAATTGATAATTGATAAATAATAATTGATAATTGGTGATAGTTGACAGTTCTTTTTAGGGGAGGCGCGAGATGAAATGGCAAGAAATAGTTGAAGAGGCGGATAGACTTATTGCGAATGGTGAATATTCAGAAGATGCGGAGAATTTGGCTATTGCGATAGGAGTAAGTGTTGAAGAGTTAAGAAATGCCTGGCAACTGGCGATGATGGCCGCTGGCGCGTTATTTGAGAGAGACGGCGAGGCGATTTAAGAGTTGATTTGTTGCTCTTTTTAAAGGAGGTGATATGAGATGGAGGAAGAGCGCATTGTTGATAAGGAAATGATTGATGATGGAGAGTTTGATGGCATAATAGCAGATATTTTAGATAGAATATCTGAAGATAAAATTTTTTCAGATGAGATTAATGGGATAGCCAGGAAGATAGACAGAATGCCGGAGGAGGTGCGGAATATTTTAAGAAGGGCCTCGGAACTGGTTGAAGATGCTTATGTCGCAAGTCTTACACCAGTGGAGTAGTCTTTGCGTTGAGTATCATAGTGTAATTTTGGAGGGTTTCTTCTTTGAGAAATCCTTCATTTCCAAGGTGATAAATAAAAGTGAATTTGTCGCCTTAGAGATGAGGATACAGGTTATGAGTTAGAGTGGTTAGATTGGTTATTGTTAATAGAGTTAATACAGTTGTTAATAAAGTTAATAAAAGTCGAGCCGAAGGCGAGGCGCAATAAATTAATAAATTAAAATATCATGTCTAGATCCCTAAAAAAAGGTCCATACGTTGACGAAAGGCTGCTATCAAAGATAGCCAAGATTAAACGTGGGGACAAAACAGTAATAAAGACCTGGTCGCGGGCTTGTACGATTACTCCAGAGATGGTAGGTTTTACCTTTGGAGTGCATAATGGTAAAGAACATATACCAGTATTGATGGTGGAGAATATGGTTGGACACAAGCTTGGTGAATTTGCAGCAACTAGAAAATTTGTTAAGCATGGCGGTAAGATGCAAAAAGATCAGGAAGAAGAGGCGGCAGCCAAGGAGAAAGAATCGTTGCAAAAAGAGAAGACCGTGGTTGAGAAGAAAGAAGAGAAATAATTGATAAATAATAGTTGATAATTATTGATAGCTGATTGTTAGTAGAGTTAATAGGATAGTTAATAAATCAATAAATTAATAAAGCGGATATTATTAAAGTAATATTCGTGGATGATGAATAAAATATTATATGGAAGTGAAAGCCAGTGCAAGATATATCAGAATGTCGCCGAAAAAGGTTCGGTTGGTGTTAGGTGTGGTTAAGGGAATGGATGCCGGGGAAGCCTTAGAGCAATTGAGATTTCTTAATAAAAGAGCAACTGGGCCAGTTATTAAACTTTTGAATTCAGCCGTTGCTAATGCTACCCATAACCTTGGTTTGGAAAAATCTAATTTATATATTAAAGAGATTGTTGCCGGCCTTGGTCCAACGCTTAAACGTTGGAAACCCCGAGCTTTTGGCCGAGCGACGCCGATAAGAAAGAAAACATCACATATTTCCGTTGTGTTAGCCGAAAAAAAGCCGACCAAGCAAGTAAAAAAGAAAGAGACTAAAGTTGAAGCACCAGTAGCTGTTAAAGATTTTGAGAAGGCAGCGAAGCAGGCGAAAAAAGAAGAACAGAAGGCGGAGATTGAACCCAAAGCCAAAGAAAAAAAGGCCAAAGCAGTAGAAGAAAAGAGAATGCCGGAAAAGGGCCGAAAAGAGCAGCTAGAACAGTTGCGCAAGAAGGAGAAAAGGGGTATATTTAGAAAAATATTTTCCAGGAAGACGGGCAGTTCATAGAATGAAGTTTGATTCCTAAAGTGGAGAATAGCATTATTTAGAAGTTAGAATTTATAATATATGGGACAGAAAGTCAATCCAAAAGCTTATAGAATCGCAGTGATTAAAACTTGGGACTCCAAGTGGTTTTCGAATAAAGAATTTAAGAATTTTTTACGCGAGGATGTAATGCTTCGCAAACTCATTTATGAAAAACTCAAAAAGTCAGGTGTAGCCAAGATTGAAATCGAACGTTCGCCGGAAGATATTAAAGTGATTGTAGAGGCGGCTAAGCCGGGTTTGATTATTGGCCGCGGCGGAGCCGGAATTGAGCAGCTAAAAAAAGAAATTCAAAAAAAGGTTTTTAATAAAATTTATACTAAAAGACCAAAAAGTAAATATAAACTTGATATTGTCATTCAAGAAGTTAAAGAGCCCTACTTGCAAGCTCAGATTTTACTGGAAGAAATTATTGGGGATATTGAAAAGCGCATCCGCTATCGTCGGGTTATGAAGCAATCGATTGAGAAAGTGAAAAAAGCCGGCGCAAAAGGCGTAAAAGTGATAGCCAGCGGCCGTCTTGATGGGGTTAGCATTGCTCGGACCGAAACTTTAACTTGGGGCAGTCTACCCTTGCACACTTTGCGGGCTGATATTGATTATTCCCGCGGCGTAGCGAGGACAATTTATGGCGCGGTTGGGGTGAAGGTCTGGATTTATAAGGGGGAAGTGTTTAAAGAGAAGCGCGGGGCGGAAGCGAAAGCCGAGGGGAAAGAAGAGAAGTGATTGTCCGATTGCTCAATTGTTACATTGTTACATTGCTAAATTGTTGAATTGCTATATTGGCAAAAATAATTAATAATTAATAATTAATAATTAATAATTAATAATTAATAAATTGGATTATGAAAATTGCGATTTGTGCTAGTATGATGTTTGCTAAAGAAATGAAAGATGCCGCAGATTACTTAGTGAGTCAAGGTCACCAGGTATTTCTGCCCGAATTTGTAGAAGACATCGTGAGCGGCAAACAGGATATCAATAAAATTAAGGAATATGCCGAGCATGCGGATTTAAAAATAGAGCATAATTTAATCAGAAAACATTGGGAGAAGATGAAACAGAGTGATGCCACTTTAGTTTTAAATCATGATCGCAAAGGAGTAAAGAATTACATTGGTGGTAATACGTTTCTGGAAATGGGATTTGCTCACGTGTTGAATCTGCCTATATATTTAATCAACCCAATTCCTGAAATGGCTTATTCAGATGAGATTAAAGCTATGGAGCCAATTGTATTAGACGGAGATTTGGGCAGGATTTTATAAGAATAATAAATAATATTAGCCAAAGGCTGACCCCTCCAAAGGCGGGCAGGCACCCATTGGCTGGAATAATAAATAAAAATGTTAGCGCCCAAGAAAGTAAAACATAGAAAATGGCATAAGCAGGCTGGTGGTAGCGGTCAAGCTAAAAAAGCTTCAGCTACCAACAAAATCAGTTTTGGAAGTTTTGGTATGGTGGCAACCACTGCAAAATGGATAACCGCCAGACAAATCGAAGCCGCGCGCCGAGTGATTACTCGCAAATTACAAAAAGGCGGGAAGATTTGGATTCGGATTTTTCCGGATAAGCCCGTGACCATCAAAGGCAATGAGATTCCTATGGGTGGCGGCAAGGGCGCGGTTGATCACTATGTTGTTAGCATTAAGCCAGGCAATGTCTTGTTCGAAATTGATGGGGTGGAAGAAGAATTGGCTCGTGAAGCGATTGTGTTGGCTGGACATAAATTGCCGGTGGCGGTGAAGTTTATCAAAAAGTAAAATAATAGACGATGAATTTAACACAAATACCACAAATTGGTTAATAGAGTTAATAAAGTTAATAAGATAGTTAATAATGAAAATCAAAGAATTAAAAATTAAATCTGAAGCAGAGCTACAGCAGATGCTCAAACAGGAGCGTGAGCACTTGCGGGAGCTAAGGTTTGATTTGGCCAGCAAAAAGTTGAAAAAGGTGCGAGAGGTCAGGAAAAATAAAAAATTAATTGCTATGATTTTAACTTTATTGAATGAAAAGAAAATTGATCAGGATGGTCAGATAGAAACAAAGCAACTAAAAAATGAATCTGGGGAGATTGATAATGTTGTTAATAAAGTTAATAAAGTTAATGGTTCGATGCGACTCACCACAGGTAAAGTTAATAAAAGTGATAAAAGTGATAAATAACTTAATAATTTTATATGCCAGATGATAAAGTAAAAAAAATTAAACGTACTCTTGAAGGAATTGTTGTGTCAGATAAAAATGACAAGACGGTTGTGGTTCGGGTTGACCGGGTGAAGATGCATTCTAAATATCATAAACGATTTACAGTCAGCAAACGATATAAAGCTCATGATGCCAAAAATGAGTACAAAGTTGGTGACAGGGTTTTGATTCAGGAGTGCCGGCCATTATCTAAGGATAAACGTTGGCGAATTGTCGGCAGGGTTGGTAAAGTCAAAATAGCCGAAGAAGTGGTTGATGAGAAATTAAAAGAGGTAACAGAAGGTGAAGAGATATTAGGGGTTGAGAAGAAAGGGGAGGGGGTGAGGGAAGTTGACACCTCAAATAACTCAAATAAGCTCGAATAACTCTAATATTCGCGATTCATTGGCGAAACTTATTAGCGATAATATTAATGAAATCACTAAGCTATGATACAAGCCCATACAATGTTAAAATCTGCAGATAATTCTGGTGCTAAGAAACTTCAATGCATCAAGGTTTTGGGTTCTTCAAAACCACGATATGCTCGTTTAGGAGATATTATAACTTGTGTGGTTAAAGAAGCAGTACCGCATTCAACAGTCCAAAAGTCGCAGATTGTATGGGCTGTAATTGTTCGTCAGCGGAAAGAGTATCGCCGAAAGAATGGTGTTTATATTCGATTTGATGAGAACGCGGCTGTGATTGTTGATAAAGAATCCAAGGAACCAGTAGGCACGCGGATTTTTGGGCCAGTAGCGCGGGAGTTACGGGCGCGGGGGTTTCAGAAGATTGTGTCGTTGGCGCCTGAAGTACTTTAAAATTTTAGTTGACTCTAATAAATCAATAAATCAAATACATGAAAATAAAAACAGGAGACCAAGTTAAGGTTCTCCAAGGAAAAGATAAAGGCAAGAAAGGAAAAGTTATCCGAGTTAATTCTTGTGATAATAAGATTGTTATTGAAGGAATTAATCTCTTTATCAAACACGTTAAGCCGAAAAAGGAAAGAGAAAAAGGCCAGCGAGTGCAATTTCCAGCGGCAATGGATGCATCTAAAGTAATGCTTATTTGTCTGCATTGCGGCAAACAGACACGGGTCGGCTACAAGGTTTTGGAGAGCGGGAAAAAGGTGAGAGTGTGTAAGAAATGCAAGGATGTTGTTTAAGACGAATTTACACTAATCTGTACACAAATTTCACTAAAATCACAAATCTTTACACGAATAATTTTATGCCTAAGCTAAAAGAAAAATATATAAAAGAAGTGATTCCTCATATGAAGGAAAAGTTTGGATATAAAAATAATTTAGCAATACCCAAGTTAGAGAAGGTGGTGGTTAATGTTGGATTTAATCGAGATATATCGGGCGATAAAAATAAAATAGCAACGATTGAGAATAATTTAGCAAGGATTGTTGGCCAGAAGCCTGTGCGGACAAAGGCTAAACAGGCGATTTCAGCGTTTAAAATTAGGCAGGGGATGGTAATCGGGATGATGGTGACATTGCGCGGCAAACGAATGTATGACTTTGTTGATAAATTAATTAATGCAACCATACCCTGTTTCCGTGATTTTCGCGGACTCTCGCAGCAATCAGTTGATAAGAATGGAAATTTAACCATTGGAATTAAAGAGCACTTAGTGTTTCCAGAAATTAAGGTTGATGAAGTGGAGTTTATCCATGGTTTGGAAGTGATAATACAGACTACAGCTAAGACTCGAGAGGAAGGTTATGCACTTTTGAAGGGGTTAGGTTTTCCATTTAAGTCTGACGCGAATCAACGCGAATAGGTACATGAATTGCGCGAATCACGAATTTATTTTTTCTAATTATCTCTAATTAGCTCAAATATCTCTAATGAATCGTTCGTGATTAGTGAAATTTGTGTACGTATTAATGTAAATTAGCGAGTTTAATTATGGCAACAGAAGCTCAAAAAGCAAAATCTAGGAAAAAACCAAAATATTCCACACGGATCGTGCGGCGTTGTTGGCGTTGCGGCCGGAAGCGCGGTTATATGCGCAAGTTTGATTTGTGTCGGATTTGTTTTCGGGAGTTGGCGAGCAAGGGGGAAATACCCGGGGTACGTAAGTCTTCGTGGTAACTCGCTAATATTATCCGAATTTATCACGAATATCAACGAATATTTACACGAATAATTTTAATTTTATTTTATGCATACTGATCCTATATCTGACTTGTTAACAAGAATCAGGAATGCCTCGGCAGTAAAAAAAGACGAGGTGGTTTTGCCGTACTCAAAAGTCAAGTTCAATATAGCCCAAATTTTACAAGAAAACGGTTATATAAAAAAAGTAGAAAAAATAAATCCTACCCCAGAGAGGGATCGGATGATTAAAGCCGGGGCTTCTGCGTTTATGCAGTTAAGACTTGAGCTGAAATATAAGGCTGGCAAGCCGTCAGTTGAGAGTTTAAAGCGGATTAGTAAACCTGGCAGGCGGGTATATGCAGGCAAAGATAAACTGCCTTATGTTTTAAGCAACATTGGTATTGCTATTGTCTCAACCTCTCGGGGATTGATGACGAATAAAGAGGCGCGAAATAAAGGTCTCGGCGGGGAAGTGATATGCGAGGTTTATTAGCGTTGGGTGATTTTTTTGATGTCTATATAATTAATAATTAATAATTAATAATTTTTTATGTCGCGTGTAGGAAAGATGCCGATTGAGATACCAGATGGCGTTTCAATTGACATTAAAGATAATTTAATAAAAGTCAAAGGACCAAAAGGCGAACTTGAACAAAAAATAGTTCGGGGTGTTAGTATTGTGTTGGAAGATAAGGTGATAAAAGTTAGGGTTGAAAAACCAACGGACAAAAAACAGCGAAGTTTGTGGGGTCTATACCGAAGTTTAATCGCTAATATGGTTGAAGGATTAGCCAGAGGATTTGAGAAGAAGCTAGAGATCAGTGGCGTTGGTTTTAAAGCTGAGGTGAGCGGCGACAAGCTTGTCTTAAATGTTGGATTCTCTCATCTAGTTGAGTTCGATATACCCCAGGGGATTGAGATTAAAACAGAAAAAAACATTATTGCTGTATCTGGCGTTGATAAACAGTTGGTTGGTGAAACCGCAGCGCAGATTAGAGCCTTTAAAAAAGTTGAGCCGTATAAATTGAAGGGTATTAAGTATGCGGGTGAACAAGTAAGAAAAAAGGCCGGCAAGGTAGTGAAGGCCGCAGAGGGCTAAGTACTCCAATACCCTCTAATGAACTCCCAGCCAAAGGTCACCGACGCTCCAAAGCTCTGGCGACGGAGCGCGACGGAGCGCTGGCCAGCCTCTGGCTGATAATATTTCAAATAGGTTTTTATGAATAAGCAAAAAGTAAAATTGAGTAAAAAGTTGCGAAGAAAGCAGCGAGTGCGGGCTAAGGTTTTTGGTACAGCAAAAAGGCCCCGGTTTTCAGTTTTTCGGAGTTTGAAGGGGATTTACGCTCAGCTTATTGATGATGCGAGTGGTAAGACTTTGGTGAGTGCGAGTGATAAAGAAAATCAAGAAATCAAAAAATCACCATTCGGCCTCGAGCTCACCCTTCGGTCCCAAGCTCAAGGTCAAGGGATGGCCGAGAGGAAAAATCAAAAAAACAATAAAGACGGAGTTTTGGGTGGTAAAGTGGGCGTGGCTTATGCGATTGGAGAATTGATTGCGAAAAAGGCAGTGAAAAAGGGAATTAAGCAAGTGGTTTTTGATCGGGGTTCATATAAATATCATGGACGGGTGAAGGCCTTGGCAGAAGGGGCGAGGAAGGGCGGATTAAAGATTTAAAGTAGACATTGTTAACTGTTGATAGCTTCGGCCAAAGGCCGACCAGCCTCTGGCTGGAATAAATAAATAAATTAATAAATTAATATATATGGCTAGAGGAAACTACAATAAAAAACGAGAACCCAAAGAAGAAAAGGAGTTTGAACAGCAATTGGTTGATATTGCTCGAGTGACCCGGGTGAAAGCCGGCGGTAAAAGGTTATCTTTTAGGGCCCTTGTTGTTATTGGCGATAAAAAGGGACGAGTGGGGGCCGGTGTTGGTAAGGGCGCGGATGTGGCGATTGCTGTTGATAAGGCGGTGGTTAAAGCCAAGAAAAATTTGATTAATGTGCCAATGATTGAAGGCACTATTCCCCACGAAATTACAGAAAAATTTAAAGCTTCAGTGGTCCTGATAAAACCCACCAAACAAGCTCGGGGTATTATTGCCGGCGGCCCAGTCCGAGTGGTTTTAGAATTAGCTGGCTTGGAAAATGTTATTAGTAAGATGAAGGGCTCACATAATAAAATTAATAATGTTTGGGCAACGATTAATGGACTTCGGAAATTGCGGAAGCCGAAGATTAGTGAATATAAAAAGTCAGACGGGAAAGAAGATGTCCTCTCAAATAACTCCAATAAAGACTCTAATAACTCAAATGAAGCAAGAAAGAATAAAGATAATGATAAGGTTAGAAATGTAAAAGGTAAAGAGAAATAAATAATTCATTGTTCAATTGCCCGATTGTTCAATTGTTTCATTGTTACATTGTTAATAAATCAATAAACCAATATCACCCCAAGGGGGACCAGCCTCTGGCTGGAATCAATAAATTAAAATAGTATGTCATTAGGATTGCATAATTTAAAACCAGCAGCAGGTTCTCGAAAAAATAGAAAACGCGTGGGTCGGGGCAATGCCTCGGGTCACGGGACTTATAGCGGGAGAGGAATTAAGGGTCAACGGTCCCGTACTGGCGGCAGGAACAAGTTGAAATTAAAAGGCTTTAAACGGCAAATTCAACAAGTACCCAAGAAGCGGGGTTTTAAGTCGTATAAACCCAAGATGGAAACCGTGAATTTGCGGGATTTGGAATTGAAATTTAGTGCTGGTGCCGTGATTGACCCCCAAAAATTAGTAGAAGCAAACTTGATTAAAGATACTAAAAAAGGCGTCAAGATTTTAGGTGACGGGAAATTGAGTAAAAAGTTGACCGTGAGAGCCGATGCCTTTTCTAAAAGCGCGGAAAGTGGTATAGTGGAGGCGGGAGGGACGATTGAACTTATTAGCAAAGAAAAGACAAAATAAACTTGTTTTTGTGTGTTGGTTGTAATTCATTGTAATAAGCTTGTCTCGCCTACGGCTCGACTTCGCGTAACACGATAGTAATACAATTGTAATTTGAAAAATAAAAAAAGCCGCAAGTTGTGAGCTTATGGCAAGGGTTGAAAAACCGTTATCTTTCTTTGACATTTATGATTTATGCGCCAGGAGTTTGAGGGATTTTCAATCCTTGAATCATTTTCTCTCTCGTCGGTGGTTACTATAGAGAAACTTTCTACTGGTCTCCCAAAAAACATAACTATTCCTCCTCTTGAGTGTTTGCGGTTTCCCCCTATTTATTTCTAAACCCTATCACACCCTTTTAAAACAGTCACACATATTCACCAAATTCACTGGTCCAAATATATACCCTAGTTACCAGTGACTAGTGACCAGTGACTAAATCATATGCTCTCCAAACTCCTCCAAATTTTCAAAATCAAAGACCTGCGGAATAAAATTCTGTTTGTTTTGGCTATGCTGGTGGTTTTTCGGTTAGCCGCGCATGTGCCTTTGCCCGGAGTTAATGTTGAAGCTTTAAAACAGTTTTTTGCTTCTAATCAAATCCTGGGACTTTTAAATGTTTTATCCGGCGGCGGCATGCGAACCTTTTCCGTAGTGGCTTTGGGTATTGGTCCTTATATTACAGCCTCAATTGTTATGCAGCTTTTGACAATGATTGTGCCGAAATTGGAAGCTCTATCAAAAGAAGGCGAATCCGGGCATCAAAAAATTAACCAATACACTCGCCTGCTGTGCGTGCCCTTGGCAATTGTTCAGGCCTATGGCATGATTGTGCTTTTACAAAAAAGCGGTCAGGGCATTATTGGCGAGCTAACATTTTTTCAGCTATCAACCACGATTTTGACCATGGCCGCCGGTGTGGTATTTTTAATGTGGCTGGGCGAGCTGATGTCCGAGAAAAAAGTAGGCAATGGCATTTCTTTAATTATTTTCGCGGGTATTGTTTCTGGCATTCCAACCGCTATTCAGCGCACAATTGCCACTTTTGACCGCTCGCAAATGATGAATCTCTTATTTTTTGTTATCTTGGGGGTTGTAACAATTGCTGGCATTGTCTACATTACCGAGGCCCAGCGCAATATTCCGGTTACTTATGCCAAGCGCATTCGGGGAAATCGCATGTATGGGGGCATGAGCACTTACTTGCCTTTGCGCGTTAACCAGGCCGGCATGATTCCGATTATTTTTGCCATTGCCTTAATTTTATTTCCGCCAATGATTGCCCAATTTTTTTTAAGAGCCAGTTCAGCTTGGATTGTTAGGGGGGCTGAATTTGTAATTGAGGTTTTTCAAAATCAAGTTATTTATGGTATTTTGTATTTTGTTCTGGTTGTGGCTTTTACCTATTTTTACACTTCAGTGGTTTTTCACCCGCACCAGATTGCTGAAAATTTGCAAAAGCAGGGCGGTTTTGTTCCGGGCATCCGGCCAGGCCGGCCTACTGCTGAATATTTAGGCGGCGTAACTAACCGCATAATGCTGGCTGGCGCTTTGTCTTTGGGTATCATTGCGGTTTTGCCAATTATCAGTAAAGGCGCTTTTTCTGGCATTACCAGCATGGCTATTGGCGGAGCTTCTATTCTGATTGTGGTTTCAGTAGTTATTGAAACTGTTAAGCAGGTTGAAGCGCAGTTGGAGATGAGGGAGTATGAAGGCATATAGGCGTGGAACGCGAGAATGAAGAGCAGGGAACGGGAGATGGATTTGGGTTGTAGTAACTTGTAGTAATAAGCTCGGCTCGCTTCGCTCGCCTTCGCGTAATACGATTGTAACTCATTGTGAATTTTTGTAAATCCAAATTTCAAATGACAAAATAAAAAATGTGACGGAGTAGCACCTGGAGCCAAAGGCGGAGGATGCGATTGGTCTCTTTGACAAAATTTGATAGTTGATGTACCTTTTATTGAGTAGTATATTTGTCAACAGGAAACCATTAAACGAGGAGGGAAGTGATGGGAACCCCAAAAGAAGCTCTTGGAAGATTGGGAATAGGTTTTGGCAAACTCCCAATTGAAGAAAGGCTGGTTTTGCGGCCTTTGTTGCTTTATGCCTACATAGGCAGTAGTGGCAAGCCTTATCCGCAAATTTGTCGAGAACTGAATCTTCCGCAGGATGAGCCCAACGAAGTAGTTAGAAAGCAAGTAGAGGAATTTTGCCGCAAGCAATTGGGGCTATAGTCAACATCTGAACATTTATGGGAGAGTCAATCTTGGCCTCCCATTTTTTTTCAAAAAATGCTAAGATGGAGATAGTAAGGTTCAATAAATTAATAAACCAATAAACCAATAAATTATGTTAAAATACAAAAACATTATCCTATTCGGTCCACAGGGCAGCGGCAAGGGAACTCAAGCAGATATTTTGGCAGAAAAGTTTGGGATGCCGCATATTTCTACAGGCGAGATTTTTCGGCAGGAAATTAAAGAGCACACGGAAATTGGTAAAATGGCCGAGCAGATTATCA
>JAHIMF010000086.1 GCA_018896645.1 Patescibacteria group bacterium
AATTGGAGAGGTGGAGTTTAAGCTTAAGCTCCAACCCGTTGCCATTGGCCGGCATTTAATCCCGGCTCATCTCGCGAGTGCAGGCAAAGAAATCCGCGTGCTTTATGTTTTCTTTGAGGCCGAGTATGTGAGCGGGGAAGTTAAAATTAGCCCAGAACATACCGGTTATGACTGGTTTGATTTGTCAAAAGAGAATCCAGAAAAGCTTTTTATTTCCGGGATTTTGCAGGGAGTAAGGATGTATTTAGGGTAAATTAATAATAATCACTAAAATATTATGGAAATTCAAAAAATGCAAAAAATTGTGGATGACTGGGTGAAAACCAACACGGCTGGTTATTGGCAGCCGAATAATATGATGTTGCGCTTGATGGAAGAAGTCGGAGAATTAGCCCGAGAAGTGAATCATCAATTTGGAGAAAAACCCAAAAAGCCCTTTGAAGAAGAAAATAAGCTTGAATATGAGATAGCGGATATTTTGTTTGCTCTGGTTTGTATTGCTAATTCTTTAGATATAGATTTAGACCAGGCGTTTCAGCAGACCATGGAGAAATATACGAAAAGGGACGGGGAAAGGTTTCGGTGATGTTGGGCATTTTGATTGGTTTACGTTGATTGGGTCAAGGGACCCAATCAACCCCAATCGGGTAGACGGGGTCCCTTGACCCCGCCGTAACCTCAGCGAAGGCGGGTAGATTTGCATTTTGTATTTATGAAAGTCAACATCATAACAAAAAATCCGTTAAAAGTTTTGGCGGCAAAAAGAGCTTTTGAGAAGCATGGGGTTGAGGTGAATTTTATTAAGAAAGAATATCCGGAGATTCAGGCCGATACCAGCCTGGAGATCGCCGCTTCTACCGCCAAAACCGCAGCCAAAGAATTAGGTATCCCGGTTATCCGGGAAGACCACAGTTTTTTTGTTAACGCCCTGGGTATTCCCGGACCTTATTGTAATTATTTTGAAAGGGCGCTTGGCACTGAAGGCCTGCTAAAGATGCTTAAAAAATTTTTGGACAGAAGCGCTTATTTTGAAATAGCCACAGTTTATGCTTTGCCAGACGGCAAGATAAAAACTTGGGTTGGCCGAGTGCCAATTATTATTGCTTGCGAACCTCGCGGAGATTTGTCAAGGGGCTGGGATGCGGTTTTGATGTTTGAAAATGAAAAAAGAACTTTTGCTGAATATCCGATGGAAGAAAGAATAGATGTTTGGAATGAAAATTTTGAAAAAATCGCCAAGCTTGCGGCCGCGGGCGAGTTGTAAAATTAATTTATGAAAAACTCTAAACCAACAATTACATTTGTCACCGGAAACAAACACAAGATAAACAGCGCTAAAAAAATATTTGCAGATTATCCGATAAATCTGGTTTTCAAAAACATTGAAACTCCGGAGATACAATCAATGGATGTTAGCGAGGTTGCAAAACATTCGGCAAAATATGCCGCCAAAAAATTGAATGTGCCGGTGATAGTATCTGACTGCGGGTATTATCTGGAAGCTTTAGGCGGATTTCCCGGCCCTTTTGCTAGGTATTTTCAGGAATCATTGTCCAGCGAGGATATTCTAAAGCTTGTGCAGGGAAAGAGCAGGAATATCATTGTTAAAGAGTGTCTTGCTTATGCTGTCCCAGGCCAGGAGCCGATTATTTTCCCTTCAGAGGTTGGGGCTGTTATTGCCAAAAAGCCCGAAGGCAAAGGCCTTTCCGTTGATAGGTTGTTGCAATATAAAGGATTTGATAAGCCCCAAGCAGCTTGTGATTATAATAAAATTTTAGATTTTTGGGATAAGCATTTTACAAATTATCGGGATTTTGCAGAATATTTGCTGAAGAAAGCGGGTTAAAAAATTAATCCACAAAACAGATGGCTGAACAAAAATCAGGCAATGCTGTTTCCGCGTTTATTATGAAGCATGGAAAATTCATGCTTCTAAAGCGCTGTAATCCGCCAATTCAATGGTGCCCTCCCTGCGGCCGGGCTCGAAAGGCTGAGTCGCTTGTTGATGCTGTTGTCCGGGAATCAAAAGAAGAAACCAACCTTGATGTTAAAGTTCTAATGCCCATAACCTCATGGTTTGGCAAGCATGGTGGAGAAATTTTATGCTCCATTAGTTTTTTGTGCGAATATGTTTCCGGGGAAGTAAAGTTATCTGATGAGCACAACGAATTTAAGTGGCTGACTGTGGAAGAAATGATTCAAGGGGAGATGACGCATGATATCAAGGACTTTGTTAGGGCTCGGGAAATCAAACAGCTTTTTGACGCGGGGAAAATAGAGTAGCGGGCCACCTTAAAGATAGGGGGGGAAGAGGGTTTGCTTGCGATTTCGATTAATATTGGTTTGTAGAATTTAAAATTTTTTTAATCAAATGCCAATGCCAAAAATAACAGTCATCTCAACATTTGCCCAAGATAAGATTATTTATAAAGAACCAGGCAAGACTATCACGCGCAAAGGCGGTCCAGCTTTTTGGATTGATAAAACACTTAAAGATTTGAAAGTTGATTTTGATTTTATTTGTCCCAGAAAACAAGCAAAGGTTGAGGTTGTTGTGAGTAAAAAAGGAGAAACTGGTTTTGTCAAGTCGGTTGATAAAATAAATTTAACAGGCAAAAGAACAGCTCGCGCTTTTATTATTTCTACTGTTGCTGATGAATTTGATTTGACTAATTTGACAAAATTAAACGGCTTAATTGCTTTAGACATCCAGGGATATGCTAGAGATATTAAAGTTCAGAAAAAAACAAAGTTGCAAATTGCGCCGGACACATATCAGCTAATTTCAATTTTAAAAGTTACTAAAGAAGAATTGAAATTTTTGGATAAAGAGTTTACTGATAATCAGAAAAAACGTATCTTAATTATAACTAAGGGTGAACAAGGTGCAGAGATATTCTCCGGTGGCAAAAGGTATGTCTTTCCTGCTCGTAAAACTAAAGTCAAAGATACAATCGGTGCCGGTGATGTTTTTTTAACCGCTTTTGTGGCAGAATTTATAAAAATAAAAGATGCGCAAAAAGCCGGTAAATTTGCCATAGGTTACGTAGAGCAGTTTTTGGCTGACAAATAATTTTGTTAATTTGATTTATCCACAATAAGAGCTTGACAAAATTTTCAGCATAATATAAGCTAATAACAACCTTAACATTGACAATCATAAAGCTCATGAATTAGGTCCCCCCGGTGATACCGGAGGGGATTGGGCCTAATTTTATCTGGTTGATTGACTAGATAGAGCGGTTTCTGCGTTAGTGGAAACCCGGCTTCCTCCGTAATCATAGGATAACTGATGTCGTCCTCCGGTCGTGACCGGAGGGGGCAGAGTCAGCAAAAGCGATCTTAAAATCCGCTACTGACGGATTTTTGTTTTATAACTGCGATTTTAAGATAAACAAGGTGGCACCGCGCTCCTATTTTAGGACCGCCCTTGTGGAAATTTTTAATTTTTAAAAATTTCTGCAAGGGCGGTTTTTTTGTTCTTTAAAATTTGAGGATCACCAGTCACAATCTAACAAAGGAGAAAGCCATGACAGACATCAAACATGTTCTTAAGCATCATTCCCAGCAAAATATTCCCCTAAATTTTGATGAGGCATACAGTTTGGGGGAACATGTGCTTAGGGGTTGCAGAGGCGACCATGAAGCGCAAGTTCAAAGTCTTATGGCCCTGTCTTCTCTGCATTCCATAGCCACTTATGGCTGGAAACGGGAAGAGCGGCAAGAGGATTATCACGGGCATTATTTGCCCAAAAATTCCGCTGAGCAGATTGCCGGAATTTGCGCCGCTATATTCAAGCAGGATATAGCCGTATCCGAATTTGGTTTTTTGGAACCGAATATTTCTTATGCCATGGATAATTGCGGCATGGGAGGCGATTTGGTTGTTACGGCCAATGTCAGTACTATTGCCGCCTTTATTGCGGTAGCAGATGGGATAGCGATGTGCAAGCACGGTTCTCCGGCTAATGCTGACGAGGGAAAATACGGAAGCTCTGACTTTATCTCTTTAATTTGCGGGATAAATGAGTATGCTTCCAAAAAAGAAGTAGAGGAATGTCTTGAAAAAATAGGTTTTGGTTACACCGAGGCCTGTGATATTCGGTACAAAAGCATTCATATTCAGACCCATAATGTTGCCAAGGCGCCGCATATGAACGATATTATCGGACCAATTACCAACCCCTTGAGTCCTCGAAAGATGACCAGAAGAGTTGTTGGCATTAATCATCTTATTGCCCCAAGAATTGTTGCCGAAGCTTATCAGATTCTTAATGAAAAAGGGATTACTCATCTTCAGCACGGAATATTTGTTCGCGGTTTTGCCGACGAGTCCCGTTACCGGGGCATGGATGAGGTTTCTATTTGTAGCGGGGGGACTAGAGTCGCTGATCTCAAAGACGGCATAATCAGGGAGTATGATTTGTTTGCTCCTGATTTTGGCCTTGAGCCGATTCCGGTTGAGGCGGTAAGCCCGATTGGCAACAAGGGCGAATATTCCCTGAAAATTTTGAAAGGAGAAATTGGCGGTCCCGGATTGAAGTTTGTTTTGGCCAATGCGGCAATCCTTTTCTATCTGGCCGGCCGAGCCGTGGATTTAGGGGAGTGCTATAAATTAGCGGAGCAGACCTTTAGAGGCGGTGGAGCTTATGAAGTAATGCTTGCTGTTCGGAAAAAGTTGCCCAAGGATTTAAGGAAAAGGAGGTAAAATCTATGGACTCATTAGCGAGTAAGTTAAGAGCGCTGAATTCAAAGATATTAAGCGAGAGGAACGGCATTCAAATCCACCTCTTATCGCTTATGCGCGATGAAAGTTTTGTTTTGAGGAGGCAATTTTTACTGGAGTTGCTTACCAAAGTGGCTTCCGATGGCTTTGGCCTTCCCGTGTCCGAAGAAGAAGCAGCCAGCCATTCTTTAATTGGACAGGATTATCTGCTCTTAATAGTTAAAGAGAAGGAGATCAAAGGATTTGTTGGATTACGGGATTATAACGATTTGAATCTGCTTTATCTTTCGGGGGTGGTTTTTCAGCCCTCTTGCCAAGGTACGGGCATTGCCGGTTTGCTTTTCAACCTTTTTTTGAATGGAAGGCATTATGATTATATTGCTTTTACTACCCAAAGTCCAAGGATGTGCGCCTTAGCCCTGAAGTTTGTGCGAGTGCTTTATCCGGATTTTACCGGTATTACTCCTATTCCGGAAGAGATTGTTGAATTGGGCAAAGAATTAAGAGCTGGCCGCAGCGGTCAGTTTGACCCGGACAACTTTGTTGTTAGGGAGTTGTATGACAGATGTCTTTATCCTTCTATTCCCGAGTCTCATAACTCTGGTCTTAACAAGTTCTTTAAAACCGCTCTAAAAATCCGAGGAGGAAAGACCAAGAATGGCTTTCTTTTTATCGGTCGCTTATAAAGAACGGCGGGTGAAATTAGTTTTTCTTTTTTCACCCGCCTCTAACTTTTTTTAAAATGAACAATCAAAATATTAAAAATTTTTTATTACAGCTTTTAAGGTTTGACACCAGCAATGACGGGCATCTGCAAACTGGCCGAACTTTAGAATTGCTCCAATTCATAAAGAAAGAAATCAACTCTCCGGACATAGAAGTAAATATCCAGCCCTATAGCGTCAAATTAAAAAATGGCCAAGAGCTGAAAGGACGCGGTAATCTCATTGCTTTGCCAAAAGGGAGGAGCCGGGGTCCTTTTATTATGCTTCAAGGCCATGTTGATACTGTAGGCGATGCAACTGGGTTTAAACCGGGGGCGCGCCAAGGATATATTCATGGCCGGGGGGCAGTTGATATGAAGGGTTCGGTGGCGGTAATGATTCGTGTTTTTAAGCAATTGATAAAGAAAAAAAATTTAAAATATCAGCCAATGCTGGTTTTGACTTCTGACGAAGAGGCAAATGATTTTTCAGGGATAAAAGAATTTTTAAAAACCAAGCATAGTAAAAAAGAAATTGCTTTTGCTGTTTGCGGCGAGCCAACTTCTTTGGAAATAAAAACCAAATTAATGGGCGTTTTAAACGTAGAAGTCAATATTCGGCAGGCAGGAGGCCATGGAGCTTTGCCCCAAAAAGAAAATGTTATTGAAAAAGCAGGTCTCATTTTGAGTGAGTTGATTAAAATTAAGAAACTTATCGTTAAACAAAAAAGAGCGGGATTTGATCCGGCGACAATGAATATCGGAGTTATCAGAGGCGGAGATGTGGTTAATAAAATCCCCAGGAGCTGCGTGATAAAATTTGCTGTCAGGACAATACAGCCGCATAGTTATTATAAAAAAATTATTGAAAAGCGCATTGCTTTGTTAGGATTTAAAAATATAAAGATAAAGTATTGTTTTTCTTATGACCCGGTAATAGTTAGAAGAAGGTTGCCTTCTGACGGGCTTGGGAGTAAAATAAAGAAAGGCAGGGGAATATTTAGAGCATTTTCCGAGGCAACTTTATTGAATCAAAATGATATTTTGGCTTATGTGTTTGGCGCGGGTGATATTAAAAAAGCCCACAAAAAAGCGGAAAAAGAAAGCATTAGTTTGGCTGAACTGGAAAAATATGAAAAAATACTTGTTGGTTTTTTTAGAAATGATTAAAAATTGTGTTACAAAAAATATTTAAAACCAAAACACCAATCATCGGAATGGTCCACTTTCCGCCGCTTTTGGGCTACCGAGGCTTTCCCGGAATTGATGCCTGTTTAAGAAAATCTTTAGCAGATGCTAAAATGTTACAGCAGGGCGGAGTTGATGCGATTATAATGGAGAATAACTATGATGTTCCTCATCATGAATTTGTTGGTCCAGAAACAGTAGCCGCAATGACCTTGCTGATTAATATAATTATGAAGTCAGTGTCTGTACCGATTGGTGTTAATGTTTTGTGGAATGACTATCGCTCTGCTTTTTCAATAGCTAAAGTTTGTGGCGCAAAATTTATTCGCGTACCGGTTTTTGTGGACAGCGTAGAAACTGATTATGGTAAAATTATGGCTAATCCAGAAAAGGTGTTGGCATTTAGGAAAGAGATAAAAGCTGATGATGTGGCAATTTTTGCTGACATCCAGGTTAAGCACGCCCAGATGTTAAACAAGAGAAGCCTTGCCGAATCAGCTAAAGAAGCGGTTCAAAAAGGAGCGGACGCGATTATAATAACCGGCAAGTGGACTGGTGATGCGCCTAATACTCTAGATTTAGAACAAGCGAGGCTTGCGGCGGGAAGTAAATTCCCGATCTTTGCTGGCAGTGGCGCTGACAAAAACAATGCTCGCAAACTATTGCAATATGTTAACGGCATCATTATTGGCACTTGCTTGAAGACCGGGAAGATTCGTTCTCGCGAGAGAGAAGTTAATCTTAAGGCCTGGGAGGAAAAGATTAGTCTAAAAAAGACTAGGGAATTTATGGAAAAGGTTAAACATACAAGATAGTCTTGCACAATCATAGAGTCGGCAAAGACGATTCAAGGCCTTTAATTTTATGTTATAATAATATAGATGCATTTACAGATGCATCTACAATGCATCCATGAATTTTATGAAACAATGGAACCAAATTTACAAAAAAGAAGGGGACAAGTATGAGTATTATAAGATTTTTAAACCCCACAAGGACATTGGCCGGGTGGTCAGGATTTTTAAAAAGCATAAGATAAAAAAAATTCTTGACCTTGGCTGCGGCGCTGGCCGGCATGTTTGGTA
>JAHIMF010000087.1 GCA_018896645.1 Patescibacteria group bacterium
ATGAGCGCCAACGCCGTCAGTGCCATCGCAATCCTCATAGCCATCATTTAAAGGACCGCCAGTACCTACTTGGTTAGGAGACTGTTTTGCGCCATCACCACAAAAGGTTTGGTCATGATGTTCGCATAAACATAAATCGCAAACATCAACAGTGTAAGGATTTTGGTCGCCGCAATCTGTATTAACTTCACACTGCTCAGCAAATCCATCATCATTAGGGTTCTGAATAGTGCCGTCACCGCAAAAAGTTAAATCTTGTAAAATACATTGGCTATTACATTCTTGATGAGCGCCAACGCCGTCAGTGCCATCGCAATCCTCATAGCCATCATTTAAAGGACCGCCAGTACCTACTTGGTTAGGAGACTGTTTTGCGCCATCACCGCAAAAAGATGGGACAAAAACGGTTGTATCTGTGGTACTATCTTTTGGACTGGTTTGGTCAGTATCAATAACAGCCGTATTAGCAATCACTGTCCCGTCAGCAACACCCTGATTAACTTTTACCACTAAGGTTACTGTGCCGTTCTTGGTATTATTTGAACTCACATTACCAAGTTGCCATGTGACTATGCCACTGCTTTCAACTCCGGGAACAGAAGCGGAAACAAAACTAACTTCCGAAGGAAGTTGGTCAGTAATTATAACATTTGTAGCGTCATAGCCAACTGCTTCTACTGTATAACTGATACTATAAGTAATTTCTTGGCCCGGTTGGACTGGGTCTGGAGAGTCAGTTTTATCAATACTTAAATTAACATGACAGCCAAAAACTAAATTAGCTGCCAATAAATTTAAAAACAACACCAGAATTACTGCTAAAACCGATTTTTTCTTTAATTGTTTAAAAATGCCGTAAAACAGACTTTTTCGCGGTTTAAATGGTTCTTTGTAAAGCATAAGAATGTTGAATTAAGATTAATTTTTAACCTCCAATCTTAGCATATCCCCAAAAAAATGTCAAGGGGTAGAATAAGAAAAATATCGTTTTTTGACTAATATTAGGCGAAAACATACTAAAAAACCCCGCACCTTATAGCTCTAAAGTGTGGGTTTTTAAATTTTGAAGTAAGAAAAGAAGATCAACAGTATTGCTAACAATAATCCCATTGGCCTTCTATAAATAGTAACCAAAAAACCACCCTATCAAAGAGTGGATTCTGGTAATTTTAAACTGATTCAAGTACCAGGCTTATCACCTGATTATATTATATTATATTTATATTATTTCAATACTAACTTATGCAAATATTATTTTCGCTTCTTGACAATTTGTTAATTTATAACATATAATGATATTAGCAGTCTACGGTTGAGAGTGCTAACGCACAAATTTAGCACAAATCGCACAAATTGATTATATTTATGTTAAACCAAAATTTCACAACCAAATCCCAAGAAGCTTTGCAAAACGCGCAAACATTAGCAAGCGACAAGGGCCAACAACAGATTGATATTTCTCATCTCACCTACGCTCTGCTTTCTCAAGAAGAAAGTGTGGTGCTTTCGGTTTTGCGGAAATTGGGCGTGAATATAGAAATGATAAAATCCCAACTGGATACAGAAATAAATAAACTGCCAAAAGTAGAAACCTCTGGCGGGATTGCTGAAATTTATGTTTCCCAAGATTTTAAAAAAGTTTTAAATGAATCATCAAATCAAGCTAAAAAATTTGGGGATGAGTTTATATCTACTGAACATTTGTTTTTGGGAATTTTAACAGTTGACTCCCCCACCAAAATCATTTTGGAACAGAGCAATATAAAATATGAGGAAGTTTTAAAAATCCTTTCCGAGGTTCGGGGCACCCAACGAGTAATTGACCCCGAACCGGAAGCTAAATACCAGGCCCTGGAAAAATACGCTCTCAATTTGACGGAAACCGCCCGACAAGAAAAACTTGACCCAATAATTGGCCGGGATGATGAAATCAGACGGGTGATGCAAGTGCTCTCCAGGCGCACTAAAAATAATCCGGTTCTAATCGGCGAAGCCGGGACTGGTAAAACCGCCATTGCTGAAGGTTTGGCCCAAAGGATTGTGGCTGGCGATGTGCCTGAAAGTTTGAAAGATAAAGAAATAATTTCGCTTGATATGGGCTCACTCGTTGCCGGCACCAAGTTCCGCGGCGAGTTTGAAGACCGACTCAAAGCCGTGCTTCGGGAGATTAAAGAAGCGGCTGGCAAAATAATTTTATTTATGGACGAACTTCATACAATTGTCGGCGCTGGAAGCGCCGAGGGCTCCGTTGATGCTTCCAATATGTTAAAACCGGCCTTAGCTCGGGGTGAATTGCATGCGATTGGCGCCACTACGCTCAAAGAATATCAAAAATATATTGAAAAAGACGCGGCTTTGGAACGTCGGTTCCAGCCCGTATACGTGAGTGAACCGAGCTTGGAAGATACTATTGCTATTTTGCGCGGCATCAAAGAGAAATATGAAGTTCATCATGGAGTAAGGATTACAGATTCTGCTTTGATTGCCGCGGCAGAACTTTCTAACCGTTATATTTCTGACCGTAAATTACCGGATAAAGCCATTGACTTGATTGATGAAGCAACTTCTGCTTTGCGTATGGAGATTGATTCCATGCCCGAGGAGCTGGATAAATTTAAGCGCAAGGAAATGCAATGGGAAATTGAAAAACGAGCTTTAAAAAAAGAAGGTTCGCGCGAAGCTAAAGCCAGAATTAAGAACTTAGATAAAGATTTAGCCGAACTTAAAGAACAATCTCGCGAACTGGAAGTCCAGTGGAAAGCGGAAAAAGAAGTCATTTCTAAAACTCAAAAGATTAAAAAACGAATTGACGGCTTAAAACAGGATGCAGAAATTGCTGAACGAAATTCAGAGCTCCAAAAAGTAGCCGAAATTAGATACGGCAAAATTCCAGAATTAGAAAAAGAGCTTAAAGCCAAAGCCGCCGAATTAGCTAAACTGCAAAAAGAAAAACAAATTTTAAAAGAAGAGGTCAGTGAAGAAGATATTGCCGCGGTTGTCAGCCGCTGGACAGGAGTGCCTATAACTCGCCTGCTTGAGGAGGAAAGCGAAAAATTAACCCGCATGGAAAAAGAGATTGGGAAACGAGTGCTCGGACAGAAGGAAGCCATTCAATCAGTAAGCAATGCGGTGCGGCGCTCACGAGCCGGGATAAGCGAAGAAAATCGACCTATTGGCTCGTTCATATTTTTGGGCCCTACGGGCGTTGGCAAGACCGAACTTGCCCGAGCTTTGGCAGAATTCATGTTTAATGATGAGGATTCAATGGTGCGCATCGACATGAGTGAATACCTGGAAAAACACGCTGTAGCCAAATTGATTGGTTCACCGCCCGGTTATGTTGGCTATGAAGAAGGCGGACAATTAACCGAAGCTGTTCGCCGCCGGCCGTATAGCGTGATTTTGTTTGATGAAATTGAAAAAGCGCATCCCGAAGTGTTCAATATTTTACTTCAAGTTTTGGATGACGGACAACTAACCGATGCCAAGGGCCGCCGAGTTAACTTTAAAAACGCGATTATCATTATGACTTCTAATATCGGCAGTGATATTATTCAAAAAGAAGCTATCGGCTTTAGCGACCACAAATTTAAAAATGAAACTAAAGATAAGATTATGGATCTGGTGCGGGAGCAGTTTAAGCCCGAGTTTTTAAATCGCGTGGATGAAATTATCATGTTTCACAGTTTGACTAAAAATGACATTAAGCAAATTGTTGAACTGCAATTGGCCCAAGCTGCCAAGCGTCTTGAAGCTAAAAATATCAAACTGGAATTTAGCGACAAACTTAAAGAATTCATTACTAATAAGGGTTATGATCCGGTTTATGGGGCACGGCCATTAAAACGAGTCATTCAAACTATGATTATGGATGAGTTGGCTTTGCGGATTATTGAGGGGAGGGTTAAAGAAGGAGCTAAAGTTAAAATTGATACAGAAAAAGGAAAGGTGGTGATAAAATAATTTATCATTTATCCCGCCAAAGGCGGACAGGCATTTATCATTTAGTGATTGGTGGATAAAGCGATGTTTGACAAAAATACTCTTATAATGATACCATTAAAGCAGATTAAATTTTAACTTTCAAATCCATGGAAAAAGATATGAATCAACCAGTTACCATGAAAGACCTCGGTGAATTTACTGATGAGGTTTTATTGCCTGGAGTGGAGCTGACGATCAAACAATCAGAGAAAAGATTAGGACAAAAAATTGAAACAAATTATAACGGTATCCAAGCAAACTATAACGGCATTCAAGAAATTATGAAAACTCTAAAAGAAATGCAAAAAAGTATTCAAAGACTCGAAATCAGGCAAGATAAAGAGAGCTTGGAAATTAGAGTTATTGATTGGTTGACTAACAGGGTTGTGGTTTTAGAAAAAAAGTTGGGCATAGTACCGGAACCAATGCCGCAGGAGCAGAATTAAATTAATTTCAAATTTTGAAAAAGAAAAAAGCCCTCTCTGAAACCGGAGGGGGCTTTAGTTTTCTCTAGTTAGTTTTCTCTATAGCCAAGGAGGTGAAACATCCCTGGGCGCCAAAGCCTGTTCACGTTCAGTTTTAATTTCCTCTCTTTTAGACCTTATATAATTATCCCACTCCTCCTTTTGCTCCATAGTTCTAACGGTTAATATCACCTCATCCGCGTCATAGTAACCAAGGGCAAATATCCACCAATCATTGACAGTCAAAAGAGTCCCAATGGCAGTTGAGTCAACCTTCACCTGAATTTTCGCATTAATAAGAGAGGCATAAATTGATCCCTCTATTCCAGCAACCTCAAAGGATACTTCTTCAAGCCAAGATGATGCCCCAATAAGGGGTTTATCTTCAAAGCCAAACATCAAAGGTCCTGTAATCAACATTGCAAATATCACGAGTATTACTACTACGAAAATCATGAAAATGCTATAAATTCCCGGAGAAACTAATTTAACTGCCACGGCTCCATCCTCCTTTAAAATGGGTGAAAGTAAAAAGGAACGATTTGACAAGCTCAACCATACTTTATCATCGCCCGTTTTTCTTGTCAATCTCAATCATCCGATTGAGCGCTTTTTGCGCCAATACTTTCCAACCCTCACATCTCTTATGGATAATGGTTTCTTGGGCATATTTTACTGGCCTCCGAATAACATACTCATACTTGTCATCACCTAAAGACTTTTTGCGTACAATCCCCAGACTATCTATCTGCTCAAAGTTCACATAAACCTCTAATCTTAACATAATATCCTCCACAGCAATGTGTTTAAAAGAACAAACCACCACCCACAACTATTACTTTAACTTATTACATTAATTTGTCAACCCTTTTACTTCCTGCTATAATAACTGTAACAAAACGTTAGAAAAAAAGTCTAATTAATTGAACCTAGTTTTAACTAAGACCTATGCGAATCAAATTTATTATTGTTGCCTTGTTACCTTGCTTCATTGTTTCATTGTTTTGGACCACAACTGCCAACGCCCAGGACTTCAACCCCCATTACATCCTCTCCAACACCGAAATGACTGATTACGCGTCTATGGGAATGTTTGATATTGTTCAGTTTATAAAAAACAAGGGCGGCACTCTTTACACGGCTCGATTTGAAGATATTGACGGCAAAACCAAGTCTGCCCCAGCTTTGATTTATAATGCGGCAAAAAATTATGAAATCAACCCCAAAGTTTTATTGGTAACTCTACAAAAAGAACAAAGTTTGGTTGATAATCCGGCTCCCACTCAAAAAAACTATGACTGGGCTACTGGCTGGGCCGTGTGTGATGGCTGTAGTTTAAGCGATCCTAAAGTCGCTAAATATAAAGGCTTTGCTAAACAAATTGACGGGACGGCCGGAGGTTACAATTGGTATCTGGAGCAATTTGCGAGCGGCGGAAACACCTGGCTCATCTGGCCTAAAAAAACCACAACTATTGACAACGAATCCGTAACCCCAGCCAATGAAGCAACCGCGGCTTTATATAATTACACTCCTCATCTTCACGGCAACGAAAATTTTTGGAAACTTTGGGATAAATGGTTTTCCATAAACTATCCTGATGACTCTTTACTGCAGACTGAAGGCGAAGATGGCGTTTGGCTGATTCAAAACGGCTACAGGCGTCCGTTTAAATCCAAAGCTGCGTTTATCTCCAGTTATGATATTAATAATATCCTTTTGGTCTCTAAAACTGAAATAGAAAAATTTCCCGCCGGCAAAGAAATAAAATTTGCTAACTATTCCCTACTCCGCTCGCCTGCTGGCACCATTTATCTTTTGGTAGATGATAATCTTCGGGGCATTCAATCGATGGAAGTCTTTAGAACTATTGGTTTTAATCTAGAAGAAGTTATCAAAGTAACCAATGAAGACCTGCAAGAATACACTGAAATTGAGCCTATTACTATGGAAAGCGCTTATCCTACTGGCGCGCTTTTGCAAAACCGTCAGACTGGCGGGGTTTATTATGTTAGGAACGGCGCCAAACAAGGCTTAATTGACCGCTCGGTTATGGATATCAATTTTAAGGGTTGGCATATTACTCCTGTGACTACTGAAGAACTTTCTAAATATCCTAATCTGCCGCCAGTGAAAATTAAAGATGGCAAACTAATCAAATCAGAAACTGCTAGCGCGGTTTATGTGATTTCTGATGGCCAGCGCCGCCCCATTACCTCGGCCGAGACTTTTGAAAAAATGGGGTATAAGTGGAAAAATATTTTAAGTGTGCCGCAGAAAGTTGTTGATTTGCATGAGGAAGGCGAAGTTGTGAGTGTGGCTTATTGATTTAGTATTTATTTGACTGCTGCCCATTACTATGACAAAAATTCATCATCATGATATAAATATTCATTAAGATATAATGTTTTCAGCTCATTTCATTCATTAGAAGGAGGGTTGAATATGCCTGCCACTCGACTGAACAGATTTTTTGACTGGCTGGAACAAGAATCATTTTGGGCTTGTGTTATTGATAGTGTTGGTTGTTTTGTATTGAGCGTGTTAGAATTTTGCGGAGTTATATTTTTGGCTTCTAAACTAATGGGCTCTACTAATCGTAAAAGTTGAATTAGCAAAAACTCTCGCCAAACACTGAAAGGAGAGGACGAATGGAAGGACGAGTTAAATTTCCGCCAGATAGTTGTCAAGGGTGTGAGTTCCCTGTTTGCTATCCTGATGATAGAATTTGCGATGAATGCCGGAAGATGCGGTGGCAAGCCCTGCCAAGGCACAAAAAGGCTTTGTCTCGGCTTTCAGAACTTCCATGTTACATCGCCGCAGTTTTGGGAATACTTTTTGTTCTTGGACCCGCTATAGTTGCCGGTGTCCTAACATTGGGGGTTGCCAGCATTGCCTGGGGGACAGATAAGGTCCTCTAGTGCCTGAACCTATTAGAACGGCCTCATGCCGTGTTGGGGATGAAGTTTTTTATACCTTTATGGTATGATTTTTACGGAAGAATGTGAGTTTTACTTGCATCTTCCGTTTTTATTTTTTTAGTGAAGCTAAAATTATCCACAATTAAAAATTGACAAAAAAATTAGACATGCTATACTTATATCAAAGGTAGGAGATCTGATTACATTTCAGGTCTACCCACTTGCTAGCAAAAAGCCACTGGAATTCCCAGCGGTTTTTTGCTATATTAAAGTTGGGCGTGGTGGTCTTCGGGCCTGTGGTGTAAGTCAGGTTAACATCCTACCTTTAGCAAGTGGGGCTAGGGGTTCAAATCCCCTCGGGTCCATTGCGCCCTTAATTTATCTTCCATGATTGCCAAAATAATCCCTAAAATTAAACTCCCCCGTTCTGCAAACTCTATATTTGATTATCAAGTTCCCAGAGAAATGGAACTAGATATTAAAATTGGGCAGATGGTGGAGGTGCCGTTTAGAAATAAGAAAGTTGAGGGAATCATTATAGAAATAAAGAAACAGAGACCTTCAACAAGTTCAGATTCTAACGAAAATAAAGAAATAAGGAGATTAAAACCAATCATCAAAATTTTGGATGAAAAACCGATTTTGTATCCACGGCAAATTGAAGCGCTGAACTGGATTGCCGAGTATTATTATGCTCCTTTAGCTTTGGTGTTGAAAACATTTGCACCGGATGTGCCGAAAACAAAAAATCAAGATATCAAGATATCAAGATATCAAGATATTGGGTTCAAACTGACTGTGCTGAAGTCGCGGTTGCCAGAGATTAAAAAAGCTATTGACGAAATCATTAACTCCCAAAAAAATGTTCTTTTTCAATGGAATGATTTGCGGGAAAAGATTACTGTTTACATTAAGCTGGCTGAACACTGCATCCGCGAAAAAAAACAAATTCTAATTATTTTGCCCCAAATTACTGACGTTGAATTCTTGCATAACTATTTATACCCCCAATTTCGTTCAAAAATAGTGCTTTTACACGCCCAATTAGCAAAGACTGCTTGTTATAATAATTGGACTAAGATACGCGGGAATAAGGCAAAAATTATCTTAGGAACCCGGTCGGCGATTTTAGCGCCAATGAAAAACCCGGAGTTAATTATTATTGATGACGAGGAAGCTAGCGACCACAAACAATCTGACATGAATCCGAGATATGATGTGCGGAAAATTGCGGAAAAGTTAGGAGTCAAGGTGATGTTTGCGAGCAAAGCGCCGCGGATTGATACCAGATACCAGATACAAGATACAAGGATACAAAAAAATTTCAAATTTCAAATTTCAAATTTCAAACTCGAATTTGTAAAATTGATTAATCAGAAAACCGCGGTAGAATTAATAGATATGGTGAATGAGTTGAGTAGGGATGAATATTCGCCAATTAGTTTGAAAATGGAGGAAAGGATGAAGGAGACATTAGAGCAAGGTGAAAAGGTTGTTCTTTTTTTAAACCGCAAGGGCACGGCGACAATGGCAGTATGCAAAGATTGCAATTATTTATATAAATGTCCGCATTGTAATCTGCCATTCGCCTATCACGAAACCGAGAAACAACTAATTTGCCATCATTGCGGCTTTAAGACTGATGCCCCGCTCACTTGTCCAGCCTGTAAGGGACATAATATAAAATTCCCGGGTACGGGCACCCAAAAAATTGAACAAGAGGCGCGTAAACTATTTCCTGATAAAAAAATTATCCGCATTGACAAAGACGCTTCTTACTATCGCCTAGATATTGCTAAATATGACATCATTATTGGCACGCAATTGTTTTTTAAATTATTTCCCAACCTGGAAAATGTGGGTCTGGTGGGGATTGTTTCAAGCGATGCTTTGCTTCACCGTCCAAGTTTTCGCTCTTGCGAGAAAACTTTTCAAATGATAAGTAAAATTTTAGTTTGGGCGGGGTTTAATAAGGCCAAGCAAGTGCTGATCCAAAGCTATACGCCAGAACATTATTCTATCAGATATGCCGTAGCCCAAAATTATGACCAATTTTTTGAACAAGAAATTGAATCTAGACGGCAACTCGGGTATCCTCCTTTTATCAAACTAATTAAATTAATTTATAAAAATGAAAATCAAAACCAAGGAGTTAGTGAAGCCGAGCGCCTTGCTAACCAATTGCAAAAAATCAAAAGTATTCAAGTTATTGGGCCAGCTTCTCCCTATGTTTCAAAAATCCGCGGCCGTTTCCATCAAGAAATAATTTTAAAAACCTCCTTGGATTTTAAACTACCCATTGCTGTTATCCCCAATAATTGGCTGATTGATGTGGAGCCGGAGGAAATTCTATAGAATAACAAGGATACAAAAAATTTCCAAATAACAAATTCCAAGACACAAAAACAGTTCAAAATTTGTTATTTGTGTTTTGAGGTTTTTTTGTAATTTGTCTCTTGTATCCTTGTATCTTGTGATTGCAAATGTTATACTGTAAACAGATTCCCCTTGCTACCGCTAAAATATGTTAAAAAATCTAATCTTAAATTAATGAAATTTCCTCAAATTAAAATTCCTTTTCCTTGGTTTAAACCAAAACCGCAGATTTCGGATTTTCGGATAATTTTTATGGCCAGCGATGAATTTGCCGTACCGATTCTAAAACAACTTCTGGATTTAGAGCGGCTTCTTTCGGAAGGCAACATCATCACAGCTGTCTTTACCCAACCAGATAAGCCGGCCGGCAGAAACAAAAAAGTCTCCCCCACTCCCATTAAAGAATTAGCCTTGAAATATAAAGTACCGGTGATGACACCCGAAAAAATCGATTCAGGTGAATGGATAAAAAAAATAAAAAACTTAAGGCCCGACTTAATCATTGTCTGTGCTTACGGCCAACTGATTCCTAAAGAAATTCTTAACATTCCAAAATTTGGCTGTATTAACATCCACCCCTCTCTTTTGCCAAAATACCGTGGTTCCTCACCTATGCAGCGGGTGATTCTTGATGGAGAGAAAAATACTGGCGTTACCATAATGCTTTTAGACGAAAAATTGGACCATGGACCAATTTTGGCTAGTAGAAAAGAAAAGGTAAAGATTGATGATACTACGGGAAGCTTAGCTAAACGGCTATCAGGCATTGGGGGTAAATTGCTAATTAATTTTTTGCCAAACTATTTAAGCGGCAATTATAAACCCAAACCCCAAGACCACAAAATAGCAATAGTCACGCGCGAGCTTGCGAAAAAAGACGGTAAAATTGATTGGAATAAAAGCGCAGAAGAAATTGAGCGCCAAATCCGCGCCTTTGCGCCTTGGCCCGGCACTTGGAGTCTCTGGAATTCCAAAATTCTAAAAATCATCCAAGTGCAAAAATGCGATGGTTGTAAAAAAAGCAAACCCGGCAAAGTGTTTTTAACCAAGAAGAAAAAATTAGCTGTTAATTGCGGTAAAGATGCTCTGATTATTGAGGAACTTCAATTGGAGGGCAAGAGAGCTATGGGTGCTGAAGAATTTTTAAGAGGGCATGGGAAGATTGTGGGGAGTGTGTTGAGTGTTAGAAATTAGTAACAAGAAACAAGAAACTAGTAACTAGGAAAAATAATAAAAATCTTAAAAAAATAAAGCCGTTATCAGCTCGAGTAAGCTGATAACGGTTTTTTATTAATGTCATTCCGGACACTTACCCAGCTCCTATCCTTTTCCGTCACCCAAAAACCGGAACTAAAGCTCGATAGAAGTCGTGGGCTTTACAGACCCCTCCCCCCATGCTATCATCGTAATACAGTAACTCTGATATTACCCAAGTCTGACTCACAACATCAACCTTAGGAGGCGAAAATGATTGTCATAGGAATAGATATTGGCTCAATCAGTATTAAAATGGCACTGGTAGGCGAAGAAGAAGATCGGGTACGGCTAGAACAGGCATTGACCAAAGTAGGGGTTGATTGCAATCAACCCCTACTGCACGAAAACGGGCTTTCATCTATCGCTGGTCACCTGCTGGTAGTAACCAAGTATCAACGCATTGCTGGGAACCCGACAGATGTTACGCGAGAAATGCTAAAATCCTTGTTAGGGCTGGTTCCAAAAGACTGCATTGGAGGCATCCGCATAACTGGATCAGGTGGAAAGTTGATTAGTGGGTTATTAGATGCTCCGTTTGAAAATGAATTTCGGGCTATTACCCAAGGGATCTCCTCCCTTTATGGGGAAGTAAAAACTGTCTTTGAAATGGGTGGCGAGACTTCCAAGTTTATCCAGTTAGAGCGAGATGTCGTGTCGGACCGCATTGGGATTGCTGATTACGAAACCAGTGGTGATTGTGCCGCTGGTACCGGCTCCTTTATGGATCAACAAGCCACCCGATTGCTCTTTAAAATTGAAGATGTCGGAGATATTGTTATGGGAGCAGGCAAAGCCGCCACCATTGCTGGACGTTGTTCGGTCTTTGCCAAATCTGATATGATTCATGCCCAGCAAAAAGGTTACGAGCCGCCAGAAGTTCTCAAAGGTCTGTGCGAGGCAGTGGCTCGTAATTTTAAAGGAAGCATCACCAAGGGTAAAAAAATCAAACCACCTATTGCTTTTATCGGCGGGGTGGCTGCTAATCAAGGTGTGGTCCAGGCCATGCGCACTGTGTTCAAACTAGAGGAAAATGACCTTTTTGTACCAACATACTATGCCTGGATAGGCGCCATTGGTGCGGCCTTATTGGAAATGCAAAGCTATCAAGAAAAAACAACCATTGCTTTGCCTAAAGTAGTGGATTTAAGTCGATTCCAAGCCCCACAGGAAGCAACTTTTCCTTTTACTGAACCTCTAGATCTTGATAAAGCGATCTTGCTAAGAGACCGGGTCAAACCCTATCGTTTCCAAAAGTCTGGGAAAGTAGATGCCTATCTGGGCCTTGACATCGGGTCAGTCAGCACTAAATTAGTCATCATTGACCAAGCTGGTGATCTTATTTATGAAATCTATACTACGACCGATGCTCGGCCCATTGAGAAAGTTCACAAAGGACTTCAGGAAATCGAACAAGCCATTGGCGACCGAATCACAATCTGCGGTGTAGGTACCACTGGCTCGGGCCGAGAACTAATCGGCGAGTTAGTAGGGGCCGATACTATCAATGATGAGATTACTGCTCATAAAACCGGAGCGATATACATCGGACAAAAACTTATTGACCAAAAGGTAGACACTATTTTTGATATCGGTGGCCAGGATTCCAAATTTATTAGTATTCAGGACGGTGTGGTAGTAGATTTCACCATGAACGAAGCCTGCGCTGCTGGCACTGGTTCCTTTTTGGAAGAACAGGCAGAAAAATTGGAAATTAACATCATCGGTCAGTTTGCCGAGATGGCTCTCCGATCTCGCCAGCCCATTCGTTTAGGTGAACGTTGCACAGTATTCATGGAACGCGACCTAACCTCCTTTCTCCAACACGGAGCTATAAAGGATGACCTGGTAGCCGGCTTAGCTTATTCAGTGGTCTATAACTATTTGAATCGCGTAGTGCGGGATCGCAAGATTGGTGAAGTGATTTATTTTCAGGGCGGCACGGCGTACAATGATTCGGTAACTGCGGCTTTTTCCAAAGTACTCGGTAAGCCAATTATTGTTCCACCGCACAATGGGGTGGTTGGCGCTATTGGTATGGCTCTTTTGGCTAGAGAAAAAGTATCCCTGACCAAAAAACCCACCACCTTCCGGGGGTATAGCCTGGAAGCAGTGGATTATACAATCAGAGAATTTACTTGTCGGGCTTGCTCAAACTTTTGTGAAATGCGCGAGTTTAATATAGAAGGAGAGCGCACCTATTGGGGTGACAAGTGTTCGTACCAGTTTCGCAAACGAGCTAAAGTTGAAAAAAAGCCGATGCTTCCGGACCTGATGGCCAAACGTATGGAACTTCTGATGGCGGGATATGATGAGCAAGAGGCTGTAGAAGGCCAGATTAAAATCGGTTTGCCAAGGAGCATGTACTTTTTTGATCGGTTTCCTTTTTGGAATGCCTATCTAAAGGAATTGGGCTTTAAAGTAGTGGTGTCCGAGCCAACGAACAAGCAAATCACTGAGGCCGGTATTGAAGCCCTAGTGGCTGAACCTTGTTTTCCGATTAAGGTAGCTCATGGGCACATCACTGACCTAATTGCTAAAGGCGTGGATTATATTCTTCAGCCAAATATGCTTAATGAAGAAACCGATGTTCCTGAAATAGCGTCTCATGTCTGTCCCTGGGGCCAAACCCTGCCCTTTGTTATCCGACAGGCTCCGCTGTTTGCAGACTACCATGATACGTTTCTAGTACCTACTATTCATTTCCGGGAAGGGTCAAAACAAGTAAAGAAAGAATTGAGAGGATTGGCTAGACGTTTTGGGATCTCCAATAAACGCAGTGACGCGGCTATAGACCAAGCATACCTGGCCCAGCAACAATTTTGGGCGGACCTCGGGACGGCTGGTCAAGAAGCGCTGGAGCTACTGGCTACCCATAATGAACGCGCAATTGTCTTAGTGGGCCGGTCATATAACGTAAATGACCGAGGGATCAACATGGATATCCCTGATAAACTTCGCCGATACTATGGCGTTAATATTATCCCCATGGATATGCTTCCTATTCAAGGAATAGACATCTCAGATATCAATCCTAATATGTATTGGAGCTATGGTCGTAAGATTCTCCAAACCGCTAAGCTGGTGGCTAAATATCCCAACCTCCACATTATCTATATTACCAACTTTAAATGTGGTCCGGATTCCTGTATCAAGCACTATGTCCGTGAGGCATCCGGAAAGCCTTTTCTTTCCCTTCAGTTTGATGAGCATAGCAATGATGCTGGGATCATGACCCGGTGTGAGGCTTATTTAGATAGTAAGGGATTTTTGAGATGATGGGTTAGTAGTAAGGGTTGATTGCAACCAACCCTTACTACTTCGTTCTTTTAACCACATCAGCCCTCATCAATATCATTTGATGGGGGTTTTTATTAACTAATTTATTTATAGCAACCATTCTCTCTCGAAGATATAACACACCTCCTTTCGTTCGGGGTGTCACTCCTCATTTCCGCGCCTTCTCGGTCACCCAAAACCCCAGATACTTACCTATCATCAACCGGGTTTGAGCTTCGCACGCAGGAATGCAGCCAAACAAAATCAAGGTCACTGGCAAAAAAATCCATTGCAAAATCATCACCAAAATTTTATATTTTGACTGGGTTTTTGGCCGCGGCGGTAAAATTAACACGCTCAAAATTGCTGCTACTAAAAGGCCAATCATCGCAAAAGTCATAAGCCACTCTAAAACCAAAGGCGCATTCTGCGCCACCACGGTTTTTTGAACTGTTTCTGGAGCAAGCGCTAAAGGCAGGCGCCCAAGAACAAAAATTAAAATCGGCGCCGTAGCCCAGGAATACATGCCTTCCCCTAAATTCCAACCGTACTTAAATTTTTTCCAAAAAGAAATTTTTTTATTTTTTAAAAAATGCCAAAGCATATAGGGAAAATGCTCTACTCCCCAAGCCCAACGCCGTTGTTGCTTATATAAATTAACAAAGCTTCGCCAATAACTTTTAGCTAAAACTGTGTCCATAGAAACCGGCACGTAAATCGGCGTCACTGCAAAATCTCCGTCATAATGCATGAGTCCTTGCAAAAAAATTCTGGAGTCATCAGTTACAATATCTTTTTGCCAAAAACCAACCCCGACTAAAGGTTTATAACCCATACTATGAGACGAGAAAGTGAACATCCGCTCTGGTTTAAGCAACTCGGTCATTAACCAAAAGATCGTACCAAAAGCAGTAACCCGCATCGCGGCCGGCGCATCCCAGATATTATTATTATAATTAACAATCGGCTGATAGCAAGTTCGCAAAGCATCGGGATGAGTTAGATATTTATAAGCCACGCAGGAAAAATACTCTGGATGAGCGCAAGTGTCGCAGTCAAAGTAAGAAACAATTATATCTTCATAAGGGATCTCCAGTTCATCAATAAATTCTTTACTTTTATGACCTGCGTAATGAGCATTAGCGCCCTTGCCTTTTATCTCACCAGCAACATTATCAGGATGTAGGGTGAATAGAATTTTATAAAAAACTCCTTCAAATTCTTTTTTTAAAATCTTAACATTGTCTTGAAAAATCGCTTTTTTTCGCTCTTCACCAGCTAAAACAATAATGAATTTGTCTAAAGGATAGGCGTTATTTTGAATACTTTTGAATGTGGTGCGTAAAACTTCAATTGACTCGCCACAAGTTGGTAAAAGCGCCAAATGATAAATCCGTTCCCAGCCAGAAATGGTTTTGACTTTAGTAAACCAATCAACCTTAATCGCCTGTTTGTATTTTCTCCAAGCCAGAATTACATAAAAAACAAAATAACTGACCCGAAAGAGCCAGTATAAATCAAAAATGATAATAAAATAAATAACCCATAAGGGTTTTATAAATGAGAGCGCGATTGCCAGGGTAAAAGTTAACCAAACCAGACTGCCAGGGATAATCTCTAACAGACGATACTGTCGACGCTCTTTTGGGTTGAATTTTTTGAGATGTTCGGGGATCATAACTACAAATACACCTGCACCTTTTAAGGACATCGCTAACTCCGGGGAGATATAACTTACTTTACCAATTTTATTGCAGTATTTAAAAAATGACTGGCTGCCGGGCAGGGATTCGAACCCCGATAGCCAGGACCAAAACCTGGAGTCCTACCATTAGACGACCCGGCATTATCAAATAATTATAATTTAAATTTAAGTCTCTGTCAAACCCTTAAGTATCGCCTTATTGCAATATTAGAAGAAATCATTGAAAGTAAAACAATCAAAACTAATTGGAAACCAAAGATTGAAAGAAAATTTTCTTGAAAATAAACCACGATATCAAATCCTTCGGAAGCTTGAGTGCCTAAAAAAATCATTAGATGCGGCCTCGCAAAATTTAAAAACGGGAAAATAATCGTCATGGTAATGCCCCAAGCAAATAAACCGTAAAGCGCGCTTTCCATCAAAAACGGACCTCGAATAAACCAGGAAGTGGCCCCAACCAAACGCATGATAGAAATCTCCTCCTGGTGAGTATAAATCGCTATCCTGATGGTGTTAAAAATAATTAGAATAGTAATCAATAAAAAAATTCCAATCACCACTATCCCCACTGTCTGAACTTTTTTGGAAAATTTATTGAGTTTCCCAATAACCAGTTCGTAATCATTAAAATTCGTTTCTTGAATAAAATTAGCATACTCCCCAAACTCGGGACCCTGAATTTTAGCTAAAATTGAGGCGTAGTCCTCTAAATTTTTAGCTTTTATAACAAGGGTCGCGCCCAATGGGTTACCGTCCAGTTCGTCAAGAGAGGCCATTAACAAGGGATTATCCTCATGCCGCGCCCTAAATTCAACTAAAGCCTGGTCTGGTGAGATATAGTCAACATTGGCTACTTTATCAAAGGTTTCAATCTTGGCTTTGACCGTGTAAACTTGGTCCCCGCTGACTTCGGGTTTAAAATAAAGACTAATGTCTATCTTGTCTTTTATGGTCTCAACGGCAGTATTGGTTAGAACATTCAGGGTAATCAAAATGTTTATAGAAATTAAAGCCAATATCACAATAGTCAAAGTAACGATTGAAAGCCAAATGTTTCTGAAAAAGTTCTGAAGAGTGAGTTTGGTAAGACGGAATAAAGATATAAACATATATAACGTTTAGCATATTTTATTTATCAATTATTAATTATTTTCTGATGTTAGATAATTGATAATTGATAAATAATAATTAAATAACTAATTAATACCTAAAAAATACTCAAATTTATATCATATACTTTCCCCGCTCCCGATCACTCACAATCTTCCCTTCATCCATAGTAATCACGCGCTTTTTAAGATAATTTACCACCTCGCGATTATGGGTGACTAAAACAACCGTGGTCCCAAATTCATTAATTTTTTTCAGTAAATTAATAATATCACGGGTATTGATGGAATCCAAATTTCCGGTTGGTTCATCAGCAATCAAAATTTTTGGCCGATGACACAAAGAACGGGCAATGACAACCCGCTGCTGTTCCCCGCCCGAAAGTTCTTCTGGAAAACGTTGCTGTTTATCTTCCAGCCCAACGATTCTTAATACTTTTGGCACAATAGTTTTAATACGAGCAGGCGGCGCTCCGCAAACATGCAAAGCAAAAACTATATTTTCAAACACGGTTTTCTTTTTTAATAATTTAAAATCCTGAAACACTACCCCAATTTGACGCCGTAAAACTGGTACTTCGTTTTGTTTAATATCAGTAATATCCCAACCGCCTACAATTACCCTGCCCTTGGTTGGCTTTTCTTCAGCGATTAACATCTTAACTAAGGTTGACTTACCAGCGCCAGATCTTCCAACAAGGGAAACCATTTCTTTGGGTTTAATATGAAAACTGACATCTTTAACCGCATAGATATCTGGCGGATAGACCTTTGAAATATTTCTAAATTTAATCATGGTGAGTACGTAATAAGCAAGCTTTTCATGTTTATAAAAATAAGCTATACTATGAACAGCCGAAGAATAACTACCCTTGCGGGTGTCGTATAACGGTTATTATATTAGCTTCCCAAGCTAAGGACGGCGGTTCGACTCCGCTCACCCGCTCCACAAGCCAACGTAGCTCAGTTGGTAGAGCAAGCGCTTCGTAAGCGTTAGGTCGTCGGTTCGAGTCCGACCGTTGGCTCCAACTTCTCCTACCGAGCCTTAAGAATTAAAGCAAAAACAATAATCCATAACACCAGCGCGATTAGCCATAATGCCGCTTTTTTGCATTTCGTTGATTTAAAAAAACCAAACAACGGTTTTTTCTTTTTTAGCGAATCGTTCTGTTTGAGTGGTTTCGGGATTAAAACCTTTTTCTGAAATTTAACGGTGGGCGCGGGCTTTACTTCGGAGGTTGACATTGGCTTTAGGACTACTTCCCTCTTTTTGCGTGGAGTGATGGCATCAAGTACAATTCTCCGCCATTTTTGCATATCACCAGTAAGGGGGGCTCCCGAATCAATTTTATTCTCGGGCATCTCTTGGGATGGTTTTTCTGTGGGTTGTTGTTTCTCTTTGTTGTTTAAATTTTCTTCAGGCATAGTTTTACTGTTTATTATTCCAGCCAGAAGGTGCCTGCCCGCCTTTGGAGGGGTCAGCCT
Source organism: Patescibacteria group bacterium (assembly GCA_018896645.1). Classification (NCBI taxonomy): domain Bacteria; species Patescibacteria group bacterium. Next base: position 18,578 of record JAHIMF010000087.1, read on the forward strand.
TTGGCTGGAATAGCAAATAGGTAAACGGTAAATTTTATGATTACCTTGCTTCAGTCCCAAAAAAATATCGCCACCATTTAATTGGGTTATACGGCTCTTCAACTTCCGGCTCACTAGTATCATTCATGGATTCTTGTATCTGAATCATTTCAAGAGAAGTGGCTGCTGGTGAGGATATTATCACCACTTCCTCCCCTGGTTTTTTAAGGCCCAGCTGCAACCTGGCGCTCTCTTCTTCAAAAGTATCTGTATGCAAATAATCAATCAAATAGGTTAATTCTATATTGCGCCCCTCCAGTTCATTTATTTTATTTTCCAGCTCGGCAATCTCTCGATTGACTTCCATCTTTCTGGTCACCACTCTCACTAATGTCAAAGAAGCCAAAATTAAAAAAATCAGACTGGCAAATAAAAAAAGTTTTGACGCTAAAATTGTTTTAAGGGTTGAACCTGGGGTACCTCTCATATAAATTATAGCAAATTATAAATATAATTCAAATAAATATAATTCAAATCTACGAATGAATGCTAATCTACGAATGCTACCCGTCTCGCCGACGAGGCAGACAAATTTTATTTGCGGCATTTGAATACATTTGTAGATTTGAATTATATCAGGCGCTCTTGCAATTAAACTTCGCATTTGATATACTTGAATCAACCGACAGTAGAAAATTCCCAGCTAACTTCAATGAAAAAACAAAAAAAGCACAAAATATTTTGGATATTCGCCGCTGTCTTTATTATTCTCTCAATGGTCTTTATGCTGGTGGCACCGGCTCTTTTTTAAATCCCAACTTATCTCTTTAGCACCGCCAAATAAGCCTCAGTTGGAATATCTACCCGACCATGGCTTTTCATTTTTTTCTTGCCTTTTTTCTGCTTCTCCAGTAATTTTCTTTTCCGAGTCACATCACCGCCATAAAGTTTAGCAGTAACATCTTTACGCATTGCTGAAATCCGCTCACTGGCAATAATTTTTCCTCCGCCCTCATTTCCCCTGGCTTCCTGATACCCAACTGCGGCTTGAATTTTTACCTCAAACATTTGGCGGGGTATTGCCTCTTTTAGTTTCTTAACTATTGCTCGAGCCTCTTGGTAGGCTCTTTTTTTATAAACAATTGCGGAAAGGGCTTCTATTTTTTCTTCAGCCACCAAAATATCTATCTTTTCAAGTTCAGCCAACCGATATTCCAAAAACTCATAATTCATAGAAGCATAACCGCTGGTCGCACTTTTAAGTTTATCATAAAAATCCGTCAAAAGAAATGAAAGCGGTATTTCATAATGAAGAATAACCCGCGCACCATATCCGCCTTGCGCCTCGGTGCGGGGTACTGCCCCCTCGCTTTGGCCATGGGTTAAATATTCGGTGGTTTTATAAACACCGCTGCGATCTTGCAAAAGTTTCATTACATTGCCAAAATAATCTTCTGGGGTGATGATATCAATTTTCATCCAGGGCTCCGAGACGGTTTCATAATCATTAGGATTGGGCAGCTCTTGCGGGCTATGAATCACAACTTGCTTTCCGTTTTTAAGGTTAATTTTGTAAGCCACAGATGGTGTAGTAACTACCAACTCCAGTTCATACTCGCGGCGAAGGCGCTCTTGGATAATTTCTAAATGCAATAAACCCAAGAAGCCGCACCTAAATCCAAAACCCAGGGCTGGAGAATTTTCTGGCTCAAAGTTTAAGGCAGCATCAGTAAGCTTGAGCTTCTGTAAAGCCTCGCGGAGTTTATTAAAATCACTCCCCTCTTTACAATGTATTCCGGCAAAAACCATGGGTTTCACTTCTTTATAGCCTGGCAATGGATTAACTCCAGTCCCCACAATAGTATCCCCAACCCTGCAAACTTCAACCTGTTTAAGTCCGGTGACCACATAACCAATCTCGCCGGCCTCCAATTGTTCGGTTTTCTTTAGCTTGGGCGTGAATACCCCAACTTCAAGCACCTCGCTCTCTTTACCCGTGGCCGCGAATTTGACTTTATCACCCGCTCTCATCTGACCGTCAAACACTCGGACATATGCTAGTACGCCTTTGTATTCATCAAACTGTGAATCGAAAATCAATGCCCGCACAGGATCAAGGGCGCCTGTGCTGCCCCTCGCCGATGGCTGCTCACCAGCCCTCTTTGAGCTTGAGATAGCCCGAAAGCTTGCTGGTGAGATCGGTGCCGGCACATCCCTAACAACCCGCTCCAAAACTTTTTCCACACCTGTCCCCTTCTTAGCGGAAACCTCTAAAATCTCCAACTCGTCCACTCCCAATAAACTCGCCATCTCTTTTTTTGTCTTAGCCACATCAGCATTGGGTAAATCTATTTTATTAACCACTAGGATAATTGCCAAGTCTTGCTCCAGAGCTAAATAAAGATTTGACAATGTCTGCGCCTGTATGCCCTTCGTCGCATCAACGAGCAAAATTGCACCTTCAACCGCCGCTAGACTTCGCGAGACCTCATAAGTAAAATCAACATGGCCAGGGGTGTCAATCAAGTTTAGTATGTATTCTTTGCCTGATGCCTGATAGTTGAGGCTTGAGTTGCTCAAGGACAGCGGTATATATTTCATTCGGACAGGTGTCAATTTTATAGTAATCCCCTTTTCCCTTTCAAGCTCCATCTGATCTAAAACTTGCTCTTTCATGTCCCGCTGGCTGACGGTATGGGTTAATTCTAAAAAACGGTCCGCGAGAGTGGACTTTCCATGGTCTATATGGGCGATGATACAAAAGTTGCGGATGTTGAATGCGGGGGTTGACATAAAATTATCTTGTGATAAAGTTATCTTAACAGTCCAAGTTTATTCCACCACAATCTTATTATCGCACAGGAGGACAAAATGAAACCTTTAGTTTATTTGGCTGGTCCAATACTTGGTACGAGTTATAAAGAGTGCACCGGCTGGAGAGAAGGCGTAGCCGAACAATTAGCAATTGCTGGAATAGCCACTGCTTCGCCAATGCGAGGCAAGGATTTTCTCAAAAAGGAATTAAAAATAGGGAGTAAAGCAAGTAGATGTTTTCTTGAAAGTCATCCTTTGTCTACTCGGAAAGGGACGGTCTGCCGTGATCGATTTGATACTTCAAGATGTGATGTTCTATTTGTGAATTTTCTTGAAGCTAAGAGGGTCTCAATCGGTACCGTGATGGAAATAGCCTGGGCCGATATGCTTAGGAAACCCATCATTGTTATTATGGAGGAGAATAATATTCACAGGCACGGGATGCTTGAGGAAGTAACAGGGTTTATTGTGCAAACATTAGGAGAAGGAGTCGAACTTACAAAGGCAATTCTTTGTACAAATTTGCCATCATAGATAGTTTGTTTCGTTCATTGTTCTTATTTTGGCCCCGACCTTGAAAAGTTGGGGCTCTTTTTTTCTAAAACTTTAGTATGATAGTCCATACTATCAAGCTAACTCTCAATTTTATTAGTGAACCATTCGCGCGAATAGTTCCACGATAAAATCTCTACATTTCTGGAACATCAACTTTTATCACCGAATTATCTCCAAAACAACGACTCCTATATGATGACCACTTGTAATTTTCCAATTCTTTTTGGGTTTTGACTAATCTGTGTTTGACGGGATTTTTAATCTCAATGTAGTTGATTTTTTGAAAAAACTTCTCTTCGGTGTAGACATTAAAGTCATAATAATCTTCTTCAAAAACTTGAAATTTACGTGTTCTTTTCCGCCTCGCCGTTGCTCTACCCTTTGGCCCGCACACGGTCCTCAGACCGTGTGCGTTCAGGGTCTGAGGACCCTGAACGGCCGAGGAGTAGCGGACGCCCAACGTTGATTTATAATCAGGAATGCCATCCTGCAAAGAAAATTTCTGAAGTAAGTCAATCCTTTCATCCTTTTTCAACTGTTGCACAATCTGTACCGCTGAATATTTCTTAAAATCTCTCATCACATCTTGAATTTTGATCCCTTCTAACAACTCCAACAACAAATGAATATGCCAGGGAATAATCACCCAAGCGTATAATTTAAACTTATACTTATTCCGATAAAATTTCAAATTATCAACAATAATCTGGCAATACTGCTCGCGATTAAATAAAAAAATATTATTATTTACATTGGTCGTTACAAAATGAATCGGATATTCGTTTAAATTACTTCTTTTGGACATGATTTACTTATAATCTAATATTGAACTATTTGCGCAAATAGTTCATAAAACCTTAACTAAACTTTTAGTTTTTTTATCACTCCAATTTCTTCACACTTGAACACCAAAGCCAAGCCCAGATACACTAGTCCTCCAACTCCAGCCGCGACCAGGAATTGCAGTAAAACTTGGCCAAATGTCGTCAAATCAAATATTGAGCCAACGACCATTTTACTAATCTGAACGGCAACGCCGGCCAAAACAGAAATCATGCTGACTTTCAAAAGTGAAAAAATGATTTTTTTCTCGTCTAAAAAACCCAGCTTGCACCTTAATAAAACAAACAATAAAATCACATTTACAATACTGGCTATAGAAAAAGCTAAGGCTAAACCCGCCACACCCAGTATCCTACTTAAATATAGTCCGCCAAAGATATTAATTAATACCGAAACTATACTGACAAAGACCGGGGTCTTGGTATCTTGAAAAGCATAAAAAGCTCGGGCAAGGAGCGGGATTAAGGCTTGGGCAAAAAGTGAAATTGAAAAAAAACCCAAAGTCTCCAAGGTCATCACGGTGTCCTGCCAATCAAATCTTCCGGCCCCCAGAACTAGCCGCACAACCTGGGCCCGGAGTAACAAAATAAACACGGAGGCAGGAATGATTAAAAACAAAATCCGGCGCAAAGTAACCGAAAAATGCGCAATAAACTCCTTTAAATCCTTCTTGGCTGCGCTTTCGCTAAAATAAGGAAACGAGGCAACAGCCAAAGAAATCGCGAAAATGCCAATAGGAAATGATTGTAAATTAAAAGCAAAATTAAACACTGCCACACTGCCAACAACCAATGTAGAAGCAATAACATTTATTACCAGCTGATTGATTTGATTGACTGCCAAGCCAAAAGTGCGCGGCAGCATCAGTAATCCCACTCGTTGAACCGCCCTGTCTTTGAATGCTAAAACTGCTTGCCACCTAAAACCTGCTTTTAAAACAGATGGAATTTGAATTAATAAGTGTAAAAAGGCGCCCAAAACCACGCCCCAAGCCAACCCCTTGATCCCGAACCTTGGTACTAAAAATAAGACACCGGCAATAATCCCCAGGTTATAAAATATCGGAGCCAAGCTATAAGCCACAAACCGTTTAAAAGAATTCAAAATACCGCTAAAAACATTGCTGGCTCCAAAAAAGATAATGCTAAAAAGCATTATCCTGGTGAGTTCGGCTACTGCCCTTTGTTTTTCTGGATCAAAACCCGGCACTAATAAAGGAACAATGCGCGGCGCAAAAATAAAAAAGATTCCCGCTAAAATCGCTAAGGCTAAAACAATGCAATGCAGAATTGAATTGGCAATTCGAAACGCCTCTTCTTTATCTTTTTGCAGACATTTGATAAAAATGGGAATAAAAGCCGAGGATAAAGCTCCAAGCACCAGAGTATTAAAAATCAAATCCGGCAGCCGGAAAGACGCAAAGTAAATGTCAGTGATATCCCCGGCGCCAAAATTTGAGGCAATCAGCCGGTCGCGCAAAAGCCCGATGAATTTAGACAAAACAGAAAAACTAGCGATAACAATTGCGCCGCCGGTGATTGTGTTTTTTAGTTTGTGGATAAACTTTTGGAACATATAAAATAAATCAGACAAAAAATTGCCTGAGGTGGGCCTGTAATTATTCTATCATCTTTTCAATAAAAAAACAACCTGAAGTGGTTGTAAAAAGTTGTAAAAAAAGAAGGGAGTCTTATCAACTTGCTCTCAAGTTGATCAGCACACTCCCCAAGACTGGGCCCAGTTTATTTATCTCTGCTCTGAGCGAAGCAGCCACGGTATATTAGGTTATCACTACTCGCGCGAGACACAAGATTATCTGCCAATATCCTTCCTTTTGAAGTTGAAGGATATTTTAACCCCGCTTAAAGCGCGAAGAAGGAATAGTCCTCCAATAATGACTTTCCAAAGTACCGGAGCGGCTGGCACTGCTCCCTGCCAAAAAAAGTAAGCCCCCACGATAAAAAAGACGTGTCGCCAGAGAAATGTCAAAACTATTCCCAAAGATATTTTTTTACTTCTTGACAAAGGCTCTGGTAATATTCCATTGAACCCTTGTTTTCGCAAAAACTCTTGCAAGGCGCCAACACCCAGAACCGCTAACGAGGCGGGAAAAATTAATAATAATCCCACCAAAGGTGTAGTCACAATATACCACCAAAAAAGAAAGTGGCTACCATTGACCAGAGCCTGAGCAAATGTACTCGGCACCCCAAAAATATAAACACAGGCGCCAATTAATACAGCAATAATCAACCCAATCATTTTTCCCCTCCATTTGATGGATGTGAAAAGAGGGGCAGGCACCATAAAGTACAGGTACCATACCCCTCGAGTTTCTCCTCTATTATTTTCTCCGCTTCAGGCGCCCGTCGGCCACTCGTGTGGCCTTGGGGGCTCCCCTTTGCGGTCTCTGCTGACTTTCCCGGATTCGGGCGAATAACTTCTTCGCCCGGGCAGGACCCTGCTCAATGTAGCGGCGCAGGGACTCAATCTCCCTGCCCACCCGAGGATCCTCGCGGCCACCATTTTCAACCAACTCGGCCGCAAAGGTCTCCATGTGGGACAAGGCGTCATCCGCATGTCCCCCGATACGGAGTCTGCGCGCCTGGTTCAAGGCCCCCTGGATATCCCGCTCGCGATCCTCTTTAGCATCGAGGATCTTTTTGAGGACTTCCCAGGGAATGGTAGCCTTGGGAGACCCAGTGGCCTCCCGCAACTGCTGCCCATGCCCCGAGCAGAACAGGGAAACCGACTCCCCGTCCTTCGGGTAGACGAGCTTTTCAAGAGCCTTGATTTGCTCGCGCAAATCTTCGGCTATGTCTCCCTCGGCCGCCTTCGCCGCGATACGGAGACGTGAGATTACCCCCTTCAATTCGTTCCGATTAGGGGCCCAGGCATTCCCCGGCTTGAGCTCCTTCTTACAGGCACAGCACACCATGGGCTGGTCATCCGTACGATGTTTCTCATTCATCATAGCCTCCTTGCATAAACGCCCCATGTGGGGCTTAAATGGAAAAAAATTGAACCGTGAACGAACTATTGGCTAAAACATCAGTCAATAAAAAGGAGGATTAGGAAATCCAGATAGAATCTGGACCCCCCCACCACTTTTGCTTTCTATATCTTCATAATCTTCATAAATATAAACTTAGCAAAAGTGGTGGGGGGCACAGAGAGCAGGAGGAGGGCTCTCTGCTAATCCTCCATTTCATTGGCCAATCATAATATCTTAGAACCAATAAACCCTGTTTGTCAAATTACAATACTTTATCTTAGCATAAATAAAAAAAATTGTCAATAGCTTTAAATTGACAATTTTGTTATTTTGGCTAATATTAGATATTCTATGTCATTGCGAGGTAATCGATGTCATTGCTATATCGCTCGCAATGACAGGAAGTTACAATGACGGAGTTGTGCCCAAGTCTACAGGAAATCCAGCGGGATCTCTCCACTCGTTCGTCGTTTCACTCCTCACTCGGTCGAGATGACAGGGGTCTCAACACCGCCCCAAAATACTTATCAGTATTTAAAATGGACTTAAACTTGATTGAATTTTTATATTGGCCAATGCTTTCGTCTATTGGGTAAAGCCAGCTGACAGACAAGTCTGCCGGAAAAATCAAAGAGCTTTCCAGCTGATCATATTTACTGCCCGGCTGTTTTTGCACCAAAAGAGTATAAGCACTGGCAGTCAATGTCGGATTCAGCTTCTGTGATATCTTAGTCAGCAATCCATCACCGGAACTTTCACTAGCATCAGAATAGAGATTGAAGGTAAACGGCAGACGATATCTAAATTTACAAATTGCGGTCTCGCCCGGCTCCAAAATTATCCAATTGCCAAAAACCGTCTTTCCAAATTCATTAGTAATGCGGGTGCCTGTCAGTTCGTCCACAAGGACCTGGCCCTCGATTTCTTTAAGGTCAATATCCTCCTCAATGTTTTCTTCCAAGTCTCTAAAATGACCAGGACCTAGGGGGGTAAAGCCCTGACCCTCTAAAAGCACGCTTCCCCGCGGTACATAAACCCTGATATAATTTATATTTTCCTGGGACAGAAAAATATCTTCGCCTACCCCTTTGTGGGTCCGCTGAATAGTTACGGTATTAATAATCCTGCCATCAATGGCAGAGATCTCGGTTTGATGATATATCTTTTGTTCAATAACGTTATCGGTTTTACCGCCGCCAATATTAGTATTAACCACGAATAAATAATCGTCCTCTGGCCCTATGGACTTAATCTGTCCGGCCCAATCTCGGCTACAGACCTCTTCCTGCAGCTCGGGGTTTAGAAAATAAAAAAGCACCCTTTTTTCACTAAGACTCTTGTCTATCAAAGTCAACAACTGGAATGCCTGCTCTACGGAAATGGTGAGTAAGCTATTTAAAAGTTTTGGCGTTAAATCAGCAATAAATTGCTTAGGCTTATTCTCTTCTCGATCATATTCCACCTCAACGGCAAGCTGGGTTTCTTGCTGAAAATTTTGGGCATCAATCACTTTGCCATACTCCAACATTTCTATGGGCCCGATAATCTCCAGAAGGTCCGAAACCAACCCCGAATTTAAAGCAATCACTCCATCAACCGAAGGCCCGCCCGAATTTTCATAAAACCAAATTATTTTTTCAGCTGAAGTTGGAAAATCCGGGAACCAATTGGCATCCTGCAGCTGCCAAAGCCCATTGATCTTTTGCAAGGGCCTTGGCGGAGCCACGCGTTTCAGGAGTGAACCTTGAAGATCATAGGGTCCGCCCCCGGGAATTTCCAGTTTTTTTATGTTGCCCTGGGCAACATCTATCAAAGCAAAACTGCCTATAAATCCGCCAGTAGGACGAATTTCGGCCTCGTTCTGAAAAATCACCAAATAACGACGCGAACCATGGACCCCCAAAATTTCTCCTAAAACTAGAGTAAAAGAACGCAATTTTCCTATAGCCGCCTCCAGTTGTTCAACCTTATCCTTTATTTTCTTAAAGCTTTCCTGATTAGCCTCGGGTATTGCGTCTTGAGCCACTTCTTGCAAATTATACCGGGCACTGGTAATCAAGGGATAAGCTTGGTCCAGACTTTGTTCCAAAGTAAGCAGTTTCGTGGCCAAGTCGGTTTTATAAACTTCGGTTTCCTGGCCTTGTTCCGTGGTTAAAGCCTGCTCTGTGCCGGTAATCATAAAATTTAAACCATACATCAAATGCTCCCCAGCCGCAGCTACTGCCTGACCCGCTTCCAGTAAATGATTGGCGCTAATGCCTTGGGGCAATACTTTAAGCATGCCGGATATTAGAAAATCAAGTTGATTTAACTCGTCTTTGGCCGAGTTAAAATCTTGATTAGCGATTTTAAATTCCTGGTGAGCTTGGCCAAAATCAAAACCCGTAGTGGCCTGCTCGGCATTTTGCAAATGTTCGTAAGCCGAGGTGGCTGCTCCTAAAACCAGGCCTTGGGTTTTTTTTAGTTTGGTTAGATATAAGTAGGACTGAAACGGTAAAATTATGGCCAAACAAATCCCAATAAAAGCAGCCACAGCCCGACCCCAACCAAGCGGCGGCTGGGGTTTTACAAAAACATCTCTTCTAAAGAATCTAAAAATGCGTCCGTATATCCGTCGCAGAACATAGCAATAATTTTGGCAACTCCAAGATGCAAACTCGACAAAACGAACGACTAATTTGATAAGGGGCGACAAAATCTTCTCAAAAATAGATAACCCAAACAAAACAAGCAAAAGAATTCCACCAACAATTCTCAAAGGAGCCCGACCCATGGTTTCCAAATTCCATTGGACCATTTGACCAAACAAAAATGCCTCTTCATAAACAAATTTTGATAAAGCTTTGAGAATATTTTTATAAAACAGTAAAAAATCTCTGGGAAGAGAGATTATGAAATCTGTTAAAGTTTCTTTTTGAGTAATAAGATTAACCTTAGAACCGCCGCCAGAAAAATAATTATCTCTAACACCCACCGTAGTTTCTTCAGGATAAGATTTCTCTTGGTTTTGCCCATTAGACTCAAAAAACTGGTCCCAGGTTAATTCCTGCGGCGCGTATTTGCTCTCATGAAAGGCGACCTCCTCCTTGCCAATCAGGGGCTCTAGATAAGTTTGGGACATTGGAAAAACCCGGCGTTGAATTCCAGCCACTTGCTTTTTGTTGGGCTTCATTCCATTTTTTAGTTTTGCCTTGGCTTTTCTGTTTCCCACTACCTTCTTTTTCGCCCCCTTATTCTTGGAACAAGTTGTTCTCTTCTTTTTAGCCCGCTCTAAATAACGGCGGGATGATTTTCTCTTTGGCATGGGTCAACAATAGTCTAAAATCTAAAATTAAAAATTAATTCAAAGAATATACAGTCTAAAAATCTTTAACTGAAAATCCAACTTTTAACTTTAGATTTTTGCCCGCCTTGCCGAAGGCTGTGGCGAGGCAGGACACTAGACTATCTACATTTTTATTATACAGCTTTCCCGTGGTTCAGTAAATGTGCATAAGTCTCAAGTGTCTGCCTAGCACACCCTTCCCAACTATATTTTTTTATCTGTTCCAAGCCTTTGTTTATCAATTCTTCACGTAAAGACTCATCTTCAATAATCTGACAAATCTTTTCGGTCATGTCATTAATATCGGTTGGCTTAAAATACAACGCCGCTTCTCCATAAATCTCCGGTAAACATGAGGCCTTGGATGATGCCACGGGCAAGCCATAGCTCATAGCTTCCAGGCCCGGCAAGCCAAAACCTTCGTATAATGATGGGAAAACGTAGACTGATGCGTTTTTATAAAGTTCTGTGAGTCCACCGTTTGAGATGTGGTTTGTGAAGATGACTTCATTGTTCCATTGTTTCATTGTTAAATTGCTAAATTGTTTTAATTGTTCATAAAAATAATCATCCTTGCCAACTAACATTAACTGTAAATTTGGATATTTCAATCTCACCGACTCAAACGCCTTAATCAACCGCTCCAAATTCTTATGCGGATAAGCATTCCCAACATACAAAAGATACGGCTTCCTGATATTAAATTTAATTAAAACTTCATTTGTTTCTTGTTTCTTGTTTCTTGTTTCTTGTTCTTGACTCACCTCATATCCAAGATAAATCACACTAATTTTATTCTCAACTATTCCAAATTCTTTTACCAAATCACGCTTTGTATGTTTAGACACCGCAATAATCTGCTCCGCGCGTTTCACGGCTGACTTAACTACCACCCCATGCAACCAATACTTAATTTTATATAAAAATTTATTCCTAGTCGTTGCCCGCTCATTTGGAAATTTATACATTATCAAATCATGAATCGTTACCACAAACTTTCCCCGATATAATAACGGCACATTAAAATGCGGAAAATGCACTAAATCAACTTTCAGCCGCCATAATTTAATCGGCAAAAAAATCTGTTCTGTCAATGAATACCATTTGTAATCAGCTAACACTTTTTTAAAATTTAAACTTCTGGGTTGATACTCGTCCCAATTATCTTTACGTAACAAAATAATGTACTCATTGGACTTGCCCTGAACCGAGCTCTGCTCTGGTTCAGGGTCAACGAGCTCAAGGTTTTTGACTAATTGTTCAACATACCGGCCCAGACCCTTATTTTTAGCGGGGCCGTAGAGGCGGGCGTCGATGGCAATGCGCATATTAATAGCCATAAAGCTTAAAGCTATAGAGTTCTAAAACTCTAAAGATAACAATTTTATTACTATTGTATTACGCGAACCGAGCGACAGCGAGGCGAGCTTATTACAACAAACTAAAATAACCCGCCAACCCTATTTATCACTTCTAATGTCCTATCAGCGCAACTTCGCCATAAAAATTTCTTCACCTGCTCTCTCCCCTTTTCTATAAAATCCTGTCTCAACTTATCATCCCCCAACATCACCCGCATCGCCTCCGCCAACTCATTCACATTATACGGGTCAACCAACAACCCGGCATCCTCCACCACCTCTGGCAAAGACGAGGCATTACTCGCAATCACTGCTGTGCCGCAAGCCATGGCCTCCAACGGCGGCAAGCCAAACCCCTCGTAAATTGAAGGAAATACAAAAAGCGAGGCCAAGCTATAAAGCGCTGGTTTGTCTTCTTTATCAACATACCCAATAAATTTAATTTTATCACGATGTTTAGCTTGTTTATAAATGTCATATATTTGCTCATTATTCCAACCTTTCCCCCCGGCTAGTATAAGCTTGAGGCTTGGGGCTTGGGGCGTGTTGCAAACTTTGTCAAAAGCCCTGATTATGGCCTCTATATTTTTCCTTGGTTCAATGGTTCCCAAAAACAAAATAAATTCCTCCGGTAAATCATACTTCCCCACAACTTTTCGCATATTCGCGTCGTCCTTTATTTCTTTATTTTCCTGGCCTGAGTTTGTCGAATGGCTTAATTTCTCTGTTTCTTTAAAATATTCCTCACCCACACCTTCGTAAATCACATCAATCTTATCATTAGAAATCCCGTATAATTCAATCAAGTCATTCTTAGTATTTTCGCTCACCGCAATAATCTTTGCCGCTCCCCGCGCCATCCTCCGACAATCAATCAACTTATGCCAAAGCCGATGCGCCGGCGTAAAAAACTCCGGATACCGCTCAAAACTTAAATCATGCACTGTCAAAACATAAGGCACTTTAATATTAAAATTCATAAATCCAAAATTAGGAAACCACATCAAATCTGGGTCACCACTCAACTTTTCCAGTCTTGGCCGACCAAAATACCTCAAAGACAAATTCAGCCAGCGATTTGGATATTGATATCCAAGAGTTTTCACATTGGGGTAGTCAAACTTAGGTGGTTTAGTTTTTACCGAATGCCGAATATTATAAAACAAATTAAACTGATTTTCTTTATCAGCTTCTAAAATTCGCTTTAATACATTGTAACTATATTCGCCTATCCCACTCATGCAGGGCTCTAAAAGGGAACGAATATCAATGGCGATGCGCATCTTGACAAAAATTTTTAGATATGATAATTTTATATAACCCACGAAAACTGGCCGTCTCACACTCTAAATCAAGGAGGAAACCAAGATGAAAAACAAGCAAAAAATGTGGGGTGAGGTGTCCGCTATATCATTTGGGATATCTATTGTTCTTCTCTTGTCCGGCAACGGTGTGGCTTTTTTCACCGCAGTTGGGAAAATGGCTGACTGCCTGATGGATTCAATTGCGTGGGGATACTCATGGTGGTGGGTAGGATTACCAATCTTGATTGGCGACATTGGCTGCATTGTAATGGTTATTATGGCGTACATATGTGAGCATTTGTCGTACAATGCAAGATGGAAGACAGTGATTACAAAACCCAATTAAACTGGCTACTTTACATAGCTTTGTAACCATCACAGACATACCTCACGAGGCCCCCATCCAAGCAATTGGATTGCAGGGGGTCTTTTTTATTTCAAAAAGTATTGTACTATTCACCCGATTAGTCCACTTTATTCTTCACATTATGATAGTCCATAACATCATAACATAAAATTACAATATTTATGATATTACATTATCCCGAAGGGATGACCTTGTCATATCAAACCAAACAAGATGATAAATGGAAAATGCTAAATGAAAATATAATCACAATATGACGGTTCCAACCGTCAAACCGTAAAATTATTAATTATTAATTATCAGTTATCCTGCCTGAAACTCTTTCCACTTTTTCTCCACAAATTCCACCATTTCCCTCTTAAACCTGTCTTTACCAAATCCCAAAGCATGTTCTCGGATTTTAACAGGATCAAAATTTGACGGCTCAAACCTAATCACCGCGTCCGCCAAGGCCTCCCATTCCTGCTCTTCAAAAAATACACCAGTTTCACCGTCAATCACTGTCTCTAAAGCCCCGCCCTTTTTGTAGGCAATCACTGGCCGGCCAGCCGCCATTGATTCCACTGCGGTAATCCCAAAATCTTCTTCGTGCGGATGGATAAAACCCAAAGCCCGGGAATAAAGCTCGGCTTTTTTATTATCAGACACTTGACCTAAAAATTCAATGTTATTCTTGGCCATCTTCCTCAACTTTTCTTCTTCCGGCCCGGTTCCAAAAATTTTCAACGGAATGCCCAATTTATTAAAAGCTTTTATTGCTAAATCAAATCGTTTATATGAAACCAACCGTCCGCCAATCAAATAATATTTTCCCAATTCATCCGCAATTTTAAAATGCTCCACTTCCACTGGCGGATATATAACATCACTCTCTCGGCGATAATATTTTTTAATTCTTTTTTGGACATTGCAAGAATTAGCAATAAAATTATCAACTCGTTGCGCTGCTTGATAATCCCAAGCGCGAAGCTTATTTAAAACCAACGGTAAAATTTTTTTTATAAGCCATCCTTGTTTTAATTCCTTAACATATTGATGAGTATCGCTCCATAAATACCGTGTCGGTGTATGACAATAACAAATATGCAAGCTACCAGAGCTAACAATAGCGCCCTTGGCAAACGCCGAAGCATCAGATAAAACCACATCATAACCAGTCAAATCCAAACTCTCAAAAGCTGCTGGCATCCAAGATAAATACCACCGCATGTGACGCAATCCTCCAGGCATTTTTTGCAAAAAAGATGTCTTAATATTTAATTTATCAAAAACCCCGCGAGCGCTTCGTGAGTCGTGGATTAAAGTATAAATCGGCGCCCTGGGGTAAACTTCATGAAAAGCAAAAAGAACCTTTTCCGCTCCTCCAAGTTGATTTAGATGGTCATGCGCTAATGCTATTTTCATTTGTTTATTGTTAAAACTTAACACCAAAAAATCTACTAAATCTACCACTAATCTGCTGGGCTTTCTTGGAATTCTTTTCCAACCAGATACTGGCATTAATCTTACCATGAAAGACGTCCATAATGGATGCGATGTCTATATCATCAGCTGATGTTGTATTCTTATATAAATCATCTATTATCCTAGCTGTCTTTTTATCAATTTTTACTGTTAAGACATAATCATCAATAACATTAATATAATGAGGTGAACATTCTGTCCCGCAGGCGCTTCTGCCAAAAGAATATTCCACAATTTTTTTATCAAAAAACTTTTCTGCCCATCTATCCAAATAAGTGCTGCCACCAACAATTAGATACAACTTACCCTTAGCTAATCCTAATGATTTGATATACTGCTCTTCTTGTTTGGTCTGCGCTAAATGAAACCATGGATGGGGATTCCAACCTAATAATATCTTTTTTTCAGACTGTTGAATTAAAATTAACAGAATATGCGACCAGAAATTATTCATTTTTAAAAGATTATTAAAATGCCAAATTTCCTTTTTATTTCTTTCTGGCAGAATGGAAGCGATCCTCGGAGAATCAATGTAGGTCTGCGAAATAATATCAGCTAATGACACAAAGTCCAAGGCCCAAGGCAAACGTAAGCCGTACTTCTGTTTAATTTTTGAAACCACTCCATTATTCTGTAATTTCCGTAATTCTTTGTATACAGCCTGCAAGCTGTATTTTTTGTTTTTCTCCTTAATCTCCTGCCTCACTTGAGTAGCTGTCAAGATAGGTCTTTCTGCCAGTAACTTTACGATTAAATCTTCTAATTTTTCTTTTGTTTGTAAGAGCATATTAAACTAACAGTTTAAAAATTAGGTATTTTTAGCAATTTTGTTGAATATATGGTTAGTGTATATTATATTTGGAGTAGAAGTCAAACAGAGTCAAAAATGAACATTAACAACTTCATAACACAGAGGGGAGGAAAATCATGTTTGCAGAAATTGCGGGTATAGTTTTCATGCTTTTGCAAATAGTCGGATGTCTGTATCTCCTAGTCATCGTTATGGCGCTCGCAATATTATTCTTTTGTGGGGTTATCCCGAGTTTGTTCATTGCGACGATCGTCTGCGGTGATGAAAAGTTCAACTCGAAAGAAAGTGAGGAAAATCATGATTGTATGTAATTCCTGCGGGAAACAGAATTTAATCACTGAGTATTGTCAGTTTTGTGGTGCTCGCATTATGAAGGAATGTCCGGTTTGTGATCACCTGCATCCTATCGATGCAATCTTCTGCCCAGTCGAAGGACGGAATATTACTGAGTTTATCCAGAAAAAAGAAAAGGAGGAAAAAAAGCGCGCCCAAGAAAAGGCCGAAAAAATAGCTAAACGAACGGAGCTTGAAAATCGTTATCGCGAATCTTATAAAAAAATCTGCGAGAAACGCTTCTTCTACGATATTGGATCACTGTTTGTAAGTTCAATGGGATCAATAATTCTATTCATCAGCTGGATTGAGCCTAAATCGATCCCTGATTACATTTTGACAATTTTTATAGCACTCGCTATAGCAGGCATACTTTCCATGTTTATTGAATACTTCTTGCTTAACCGTCCAGCAAGATTGGAAGCCTGGGGACCAAAACCCCGCTGGCCAGAAATGCCAGGCTGGATCAGCAAAAAGTAAACCCGTTAGGGGCTCAAATTCATTTTCTTGGGCCCTTTTTTATTTTAAAAAACATCAAACAGATATCAAATGAATATATAAAAATATGTAAATATTTCACACTTGAGCTAAAGCTCCCCGACCCCCGCTAAAGCGGGGTAGAAACGTTTACCCCCTTACACGTTTCCGAAGAACAACGAACGGCGTCTTAAATAAAATCTGCAAATCTAGTTTCAAACTCCAATTTTCAATATAATAAGTGTCTAATTTTACCTCGTCTTCAAAGTCCAAATCGCTCCGCCCCGAAATCTGCGCCAAACCGGTAATGCCCGGCTTCAAAGTTAGAACTTTTTTATGGCGCTTTTGATATTTTTCCACTTCTTCCGGCTCATGCGGCCGCGGGCCGACCAAACTCATAGTTCCAATAAGCGAACAGAAAAAATTAGGCAACTCGTCAATTGATGTCTTGCGGATAAACTTTCCAACTCGCGTAATACGAGGATCATTCTTGAATTTCATCATTGGAGTGCCATCACGCATATTTTCTTGTTCTTTTAAAAACTCCTCGTCAAACCTCAGTTTATGAGCATTCTTTGTCATTGAACGAAATTTAATAAAAGTAAACGGCTTGCCTTGCTCGCCGATTCGGCTGTAAGTAAAAAATATCGGCCCCCGGCTATCAAGCTTAATCGCGATTGCCGCAATAATCATAACCGGAGAAAGTAAAATTATAAAAAAAAGCGAACCAAAAATATCAAAAATACGCTTTACTACCCGCCCCCAACCATCAAGCGGAGTTCTCTTTATCTCAATCACTGGAATACTATTCATCATCGTAATATCAACATTTATAGTCCTGGCGTTAAAAATATCAGCCGCATATTTATAAGTGATATGAAGTTCATTGCAAATATCAAGAAGCTTTAAAGATTCTCTTCGCGAGATATTAGGATCAGCCAAAATTACTTCGTCAACCTCTTTGTCCATATTTCCAATTTTGTCTCGAACTGATTCATTCAGCTCCTCAAAAAATTTTACAATTTTAAAACCAAGCGATAAATTATTTTCTATCTCAAAAATAATATTTTTAGTTGTTTTGTCATTACCAATAACCACCACTCTTTTTATTCCATATCCCCTTTTAACAAAATATTGTTGGATTTTCCGCATAATAAATCTGCCAATGCTCACATATAAAATTGCCAAAATCCAAGCCGCCAAAACAATAAAACGCGAATCAAAAAGTTCGCGCTTAAAAAACACTAAAAAAGTTATCAAGGCCAAACCCGCGCTGCAACCCACAAAAATCTTAGAAAATTCATCAATAAACTTTCGCCTTACTCCAATCGTATAAAGCCCCGTCAAAGCAAAAATCCCCACCCAAAAAATTCCCACCCCTAAAATAGTCGCAAAATAACCGTTAAATGGCAAGTCAAAAACAATCTCTCTAATATTCTCCTGATAAAACTTTGAATAACGCAAAAAATACGCTGACATTCCTGCCAGCAAAATCATAATATAGTCCAAGGGGACAAGGACCACTGAAAATGTGAGTTCTGACTTTTTCATAGATATAATGCTAATCTACGAATGAAATGCAAATCTACGAATTGCGAATCATATTTGCGGCATTCGTGTATATTTGTAGATTTGCATTTTGACTATAGATCTGGATTATGTCTAAATCTTAACGAATTTTAGAGCCTTTGTAAAGCTCTTATCGCCCAAAAAAACATAAAACCGAGGTTAAGGCCTCGGATTTATGATAATGCCCAAGCAAGCAATAAGCCGGATTCTGTTTTAAACGGTCATCTATCTAGACCTGATGTTGCCATCAGATTCTAACGGCCTACCAATTTTGGCCTTTCACCCGAGCAGAAGTTTACCCCGCCTGAATGTCACCATTCAAACGCGTGAGCTCTTACCTCACGATTTCACCTTTGCCTCGCATAATACAAGGTAGTTTGTTTCTGTTGCACTGGTCCTGGGCTTCAATTAAATAAAAACTCTCTAGAGATGTCTTTACTCAACCTACTCCCGGTCCGTGTTACGGACTGCTCTTTTACCAACACATAAATTATGTGCTGGTGAGTGTCCGGACTTTCCTCCCCCCACCACTTTTACCGTCTATAGCTCAACACTATTCACAATTCTTTTACGTAATTCCTTATAACCATTCTTAAAATGTTTTAGTCTCCTTTCTCTAATCAATGCATCCTTTTTACTTTTATAAGCTTCATAATATACAAGTTCTAATGGCAACCAATTTCGAGTGGACTTTACTTGTCCCGTCTTATGTTCTAATATCCGCCTCTTCAAATTTTCCGTAAAACCTATATAAAACTTACCTACTTTGATGCTTTTTAAAACATAAACATAGAACATGCATAGTGTATAAAAAGTAAAAGTGGTGGGGGGCGACCATCTTGCTTACTTGAGCCTTATTATCATAGCGCAAATTACTAAAAAAGTCAAGAACTCAAGGTTTCAACTTCTTCTTACTATTCACCGCTTTCAAATATCCGCCCCAGCCAAAATCAAGAAAGTACTTAACATTTTTTATATTGTCATATCCAACTTTGAGTTTTGACTTAATATCTTCATATGTGCAATCATTCAACAACATTTTAGCAATCTGTAATCTTCGAGCAATCATCACTTCTTCACTCTCGGTTAAAAGGTCTTTTAAAAAATTATAAATTTCTTTTGGACTTTCTAATTTAAAAAGAATGGCGCTTAGCTCATTTAATAACGCATCTCGATGTTTTTTAGAAAGGTTGTTTGGGTCATATTTAGCCATAAAAAATTCTCCTTGTTGCACTCCTATATTCCGATATATCGGAATATAGGAGTAAAATTATTTTTTTAAAAAATTATCAAAATTACCAAACAAAATCTATCCTGCCTTCCTATCCAACTCCTCATTAACCAACCTATCCGCTTCCTTGTTCTTACTCCTGGGCACATGAATAAAACTCACCCTCCCAATCCCCTGCCGCAAATTCCAAATCTTTAAAAACCACTTGCCTAATTCTTGATTTTTAACTTTATATTTTTGGTTTAGCTGATTAACAATCAACTCACTGTCTGAATAAATTTCAATCTCCGAAGGCCCTGTCGCGGACCTCGAGTCAGACCGAGAGGAATTGTGTTGAATGGCGCTATCCTTAAGTTCCTTGGCTTTTTGCATAGCAAAATCAACCGCTTGATATTCTGCCTGATTATTTGTTGTCTCACCAATATATTTTGAATATTCACCAATTTTCTTGCCACCTTCATCATAAATAACAACACCATAAGCAGCTGGACCAGGGTTACCCCTTGCTCCGCCGTCGGTATAAATTTTTAGTTTTTTTGGCATAAAATTTTGTTTAAAACCGAATTCGGTAAATTCGTAATTCGTATTATTCGTGTACCAATTCGTGCAAATTCGTCTATTACGAATTCGTCTATTATTTTAACTCCCCCATCGCCGCCTCCACCCGTGCCAACTCATCCTCCGCCGCCATCGTCATCGGCGCTTCTTTTCTGGGAATTGGATAACCCTTGTCATCAAGTTTCGCCTCGCCCTTCTCATCCGACTCGTACGGCACCCATTTTCTAAGCATTTCCAAATATTCTTTGCTCCCCTTCTCCGGTGCATCTTTTTTACCCAACATTATCCCCTCAAAATTCCTCTCGTACCAATTTCTGTCTTCTTCATCTTTTTGATAATATCTTAAAGCTATTTTGACTTTTTGGGAAAGATATTCAATGCGTTGAGCGGATTGGATAATACGTTCATTCGAAGATTCTCCCCCTTTATTAAGCTCAAAAACTCGATCACGATGTCCAAACTCTTTACCAAATTTACCATATAACTGCGGAAAATTATCAAACCATTGAAACCATTCTTTTCCTGTCTTCATCGATTTTGATGATGTAACATCTAAAAATCCCCACTTTTCACGACGAAAATCAGTTTCATTTACCGCATATTTTACAGACCTTTTTATCTCGACACCTGGCTCCATTAATTCGGTAAATTCAAAACCTCTGTCTGCTCCCTGACGAGCCATTTCGCTGTCGATTGCCGAAAATGAGTGTGGAAAATCTAATGTTTGACGGAATTTAGCAGATGCATCAATGAATACAACACTACATAGATCATCCTCCAACATTTTAACACACTCTTTCATTACAGCTTCTTCTCGAGGATTAAAAGCATGCCTGTAATCAGATGATGCGTCAGCCGTTGCCGAAGATACTCTAAATCTTTTCAATCCTAAAGATAAATATTCTATCTTACCTTGATTCATCCAATTTTTTGCAGTTTCGATTAAAGCTAGATTTTTATTCATCTTGTAATGCGGATTTTCCTTTAATCCGCGAGCAAACTCATTCCTTAATTCTTGGACACTTTTCTCCTCTTTGACAGTAATTTTCTCAAGCTGCGTATTGAGTTGGGTACTCAATGTATCCATACCATAAGAAAAAATTGTCCCATTGCGTGCGTTAAAAATACAAAACATCGGTTTTTTGTAATGCTTGGAAAATTCTTCTGCAAATTCATTAACTAACTCTAATCCTTCAGCAGTTTTCACAAACTCCTGCTGATTAGGGATTTCTTTGTTTAACTCTTCCGGATCATAGAAAAAATGCTCAACTTCTAAATTATATTTTTTAGCCAAATCAATTCTTTTCTTAATTTCTTCCTTAACAGCAAAACCCTCTCTTTTAGCAAATCTTAAGGCTTCTTCCCATGCCAAGGGAAGCGCCTCTTTAAGCATCTCTTCAACCGTCTTCTCTTCCATCTCTTTCTCCTCCATCATCTCCACCGCCTCCTGCTTGCTTTTCACTTCACCTTTTTCAACCATCTCGCGAGCCTTCTCGTCCATTTCCAAAGCCTCCTCCTGTTTTTTCCCGAATTCCGATTCTGAAAAATTTGGTTGTTTTGGTTCTCTTTCTCCCATAAAATCATTTTTAAAAAGTTAAAAATTAGCGTACAAATTCGTGAATATTAGTACCCAACCATCACAAGCTCAAAAACCATCTTTAAACAAACCCTAGTGACCAGTGACTAGTGACCAGTTACTAATTTCATATCCACAATCTTCATCTGCAATTCCCGATTCCCGTTCCACTCATTCACATCAACCTCAAACACCATATCTACCTTATCGCCTACTTTAAGTCGCCCGCACCAATCACCAAAGCCAAATCCAATCGTCTTTCGATTCTTAACCTCGCATTGATTCAACATCAACCTCATATGTTTGCCATCACTGCCCACTGCTGAAAAATCAGCCACTTCCAAATCTTTTGCCAAAAATCGGGGTTTAAGATTATCATCGCCAAACGGCTCAAAATTTTCTAATTGCTCAAATAATTCCCAGCTTACTTCCCTTAATCCAACTTGAGCATCAACCTCCAATACCGGACTTGGTTCAATATCTTTAAGCTGACTTTCGGCAATTTCTATCATTTTTTGTTTAAACGGTTCTGTATCGCCATCCGATTTTATAGTAAATCCGCAAGCGCCGGAATGCCCCCCAAAATGAGATAAATATTCGCTCGCCTCTGTCACGGCCTTAATAATATTAAACTCGTCAATTGAACGGCCAGAACCAACAAGTTTCCCGTCCTCGCTTCTGCCTAGGGCTAATGTCGGCCGATGGTACTGCTCGCATAGTTTTCCCGCGACTAACCCGACAACTCCGGGCGGCCAATCCCCTTTCTCTGGATTGATAACAAAAATTAATTTTGCCTCTTCACGGAAGGGCTCAATTTGGGCTTTCGCTTCGGTCACCATCCTGTCAGTCAGTTTTTGGCGCTCAACATTTTCTTTGTTTAAGCCCAAAGCTAATTTCTCGGCTTCTGCCGCATTTTTAGATATCAATAATTTAAAAGCTCCATTCGCGTGATTCATCCGACCGGCCGCATTGATCCTAGGCGCAAGTTGATACCCAATCGCATAAGTATCAATCTTGCCCAGTTCTCTGCCTGCGGCCTTAATCAGCTCCTGCAAACCAAGCCGTTTTGTCTTATTTAAAACCACCATTCCCCATTTTACTAAAGTCCGATTCTCGCCAAGCAAAGAACAGCAATCAGCCACGGTTGCCAAGGCCACCAAATCCAAAAACCATTTTTCCTGCCCTTGTTTCAGCTTACCTTTACTGACTAACGCTTGCACAAATTTAAACGCCACCCCCACTCCTGCTAACTCTTTAAATGGATAAATTTCTCCCTCAACTTTAGCATCAATAATTGCGTATGCCTTGGGTAATTTTGCTGGCGGATGATGATGGTCTAAAATTATCACATCAATACCGGCATCCTGCAATTTTTTAATCTCATCTTTATTACTGATCCCGCAATCCACTGTTACTGCTAATTTTACTCCTTGTCCAATAATATAATCGCACGCTTTCATGTTTAAACCATAGCCCTCTTTCTCCCGATGCGGTAAATACACTTCCACATCCAAATCCAATTTCTTAAATATCTCATACAACACCACGCTGCTGCACACGCCATCAGCGTCATAATCGCCATAGACTAATACTTTATCATCGCGTTCAATTGCCTGCCCAATCCTAGCCACTGCTTTCTCCATGTCTTTAAACAAAAAAGGATCATGGCTATCCTGGCCATAATCTGGATTTAAAAATTCATCAACATCTTTTTGCTTAGTCAACCCGCGATTATAAAGCAATTGTAAAATAATCGAGTTCACCTCTGGGAACTCGTTTTTTATTTTATCGCTGATTTTTTCTTTAATTTTCCATTGTTTTTGCATATACAAAAAACTTGACAAAATATTTCTAATATGACAACTTAAATTTGATGTATGTCCTTACATTCTACTCTGAAACTAAATCTAAGGAGGAAGAGGTAATATGGAGGACTTATTAAAAAAATTCAAAAAAGTAGTAGGAGACGACAAGCCATCGATAGAAGAGATAAAAACTGCCATGCTCAACACCTTTATGAATCATCCTGTGGGGATATACTTTGGAGCGATGATTGTGCTGATCCGCAAAAGACGCGGGTCAGAGGTAGCCTTGCAGGTCGAAACAAGCTTGACGGCTACCTGATAATACGCAGTCATAACCAGTTCTCGCCTTGGTCAAATATTGATCAGGGCTTTTTTTATTACAAAAAATATTAACTCTATTAACTACTTATTAACCTTATTAACTTTTTCCCTCTCCTCACACAGCTCATCCAACTCTTTCTTTTCCTCCTTATTCAATTCCTCTTTTACCTTGTTAACTAATCGCCCCAGTTTAACCGTAGCCAACACCACAATCACGGTCACAATAATCGCATACCCAAACATGGCAATTAAATTAGACTGTTTGCCAAAAATCGTCTCAAATAATTTCTTTATGGCCTCATTCCAAGCCAAAGCCGCTACTAAACCAAAACCCGCGGTCACTAAGGTTGACATTTTTTCTAAAATTTCTAATTTAAGTTCTTTATTCATGCAGATTGATTTATTGCGCTCATCCTCACTTCGTTCGGATTCGCTTTTATTGATTTATTAGTTTATTCCAAAAATAACAACTCTATTACTATTGAGTTACTATTGTATTACAATTGTATTACGCGACCCCGGTCGCAACCGGGGGAGCTTATTACTATTAGTTGCCAATCCTTATTTTAAAACTAGCTATGATTCATCACTCCCTGTTTTCAACGCCTCACTCACTTCCCGGGCTATCATCAGCTCTTCATCACTGGGAATCACCAATATCTTCACCCCCCTCAAAACCTTCAAGTTCTTAGTTATCTTCTCTTTGGTAATCGGTTTACCGGCGCCAATTTTGCCAGTAAAAACTATGGCATCAACTCCGCCAAGTATTGCTAAATAAGCGCCAAGATACTTTTGAATGCGGTACACAAAAATATTAAATGCTAACAAGGCTCGGCTATCTTTACGTTTGACTGCCTCGAGTAAATCCAAATAATCACCTATTCCACAGATTCCTTTAATGCCACTAGTCCTGTTTAATAATCCAGAAACCATTCCCTTATCATTGCCATTCATTGAATTTTTTAAGTGCAGCACGATGCCTGCATCAATATCACCAGGACGGGTCATCATTACCAGCCCCTCAAGCGGGGTGTACCCCATAGAAGTATCAACTGGTTTGCCTTGCCTAATGGCAGTAATACTGGCTCCGCCGCCCAAATGACAAGTAATGAGATTAATTTTAGAAAGAGGTTTACCTAATTTTTCAGCGGCTTGCTGGGCCACAAACTTATGAGAAATACCATGAAAACCAAAACGCTGAATGCCATGCTCTTTATAAAACTCAAAAGGAATAGCATAAATCTTGGCTTTGTCTGGCAAGTCTTTAAAAAAAGCAGTATCAAAAACTGCAATATTAGGAATACCCGGCAGATATTCTAAACAAGCCCTGATGCCCGCGATGTTATAAGGATTATGCAGGGGGGCAAGTTTATTATAGGCCTCTAATCGTCCAATGTTATCTTTGATAATCTCTGTCGGCTCGCTAAATTCTGCGCCGCCATGCACTACCCGATGGCCAATGGCTACCAGAGTTGAAAGATTGCCAATTTCGCGCAAGGCCTGTTTTATAGCTTCATCATGATTTTCCACGCCAGCAAAATCATTCAAAGCTAAAACTCTAAAACTTTCTAAATCAAAAAGTTTATATTTAAGTGAAGTGGAACCGGTGTTGATGACGAGAATTGAGCTGGGCATGGGTGATTTAATTTATTAGTTTATTTATTTATTAATTTATTAAACAAAAAATCAGTGAATCACGGCTAATAAACCAATAAATTAATAAATCTCACAGAAAAAAATATCTCTACCTGAAATGTCTTAAATAACCTCCCCGCGCATAGTCCTTACAACACCCGCCGCATTCCCCTCATCCGTATCCACATGCATGCGCCAGACATACTCATCATGAACTCTGACAACCACCTTATGAAAAGTTACCTCGCGCCTACCCGCAACTTTAACTGATACTTCTTGGCCATCAGAAACACTAAACTTTTTAGCATCACTATGATCCGCATGAATGTGGCGTTTTGCTAATATAACACCTTGTTCCAGACTAACTTCACCTTTAGGACCAATAATCTTTATCCCCGGTGAATCTTTAATATCGCCTGACAAACGCAGGGGTGGCTTAATTCTTAAAATATAAGCATCAGTAGCGCTTAACTCTACTTGGGTTTGCTCGCGGACGGGGCCTAAAATCCTCACCTTTTCAATCTCCGCTTGTTTAGTTTGCAGTGTTAAATTTTCTTCTGCCGCAAACTGGCCTTTTTGTGAAAGTTCTTTTAAGGGTTTTAATTCATATCCCCGGCCAAAAAGTTTTTCCAAGTGTTCTTGGGATAAATGCACATGCCGAGCGGAAACTTCAATTAAAATTTTAGACATCTTGACAAAAATTAAAGGTTAAAAAATCAAACCTTGGGCTTTTTTTCTTTTCCAAAAACAATGAGTTACAATAAATTACGCGAAGGTGAGCCGCAGGCGAACCGAGCTTATTACAATAAGTTACTTTTCATTTTTTCTAACTTCTTGATTTCTTATCCACTCCCAACTTTATCCCTACGGGCAACTCCCCGCTCTTCAACAACTTCATCGGATTCTTTACATATCTCATCGGATCAAGCTCATCAGGAAAAAAGCCAATCTTTTCAAAGCCAATTGGCACCCTCTTTTTATTAAAGGCAATTACATCCCAAGAGTCATCTGCTTCTTCAGATATAAAAGAATCTTTTGGGTTGCCCCACCAAACATTAATTGTGTTCCCGTAAGGATCAATAAAAATTTGAATTTTCTTTTTTTTATTACTCATTTTTTTGGCCATATTTTCTTCCCCTTTCTCTTGGATTTGCTTGTTAAATATACGGTCACAATAAATCCATCATTATTCAAGTGGCGCGTTACAACGCAAACCCAATGCTTATTAATTTTATGATAATAAATATGAACATCTTTCTTTTTCCAAACTTCATTCGCCTTAGTCAAACATAATAAAACTAAATCAAGCTTACCAGCTAAATCCGCATGTTTTGTCTCCGAGATATATCTCCAGTAATTTTTAGTCGTTCTAATTTTTTTACCCAAAACACAAATAACTTCATAAATCTCTGCAATTTCTGGTAACATTATTTTAGACATTTTAATAAAAAATTAAAGATTGAAATCAAACCCTGGGCCTTTTTTTCTTTTCCAAAAACAATGAGTTACCATTGTGTTGCCATTGTGTTACTATTGTGTTACTATGAGTTACAACGAGTTACTATAAATTACTTCCCAACTTTTTAATATCTGACAACCTTAGAAGTCCCTTCTGCGTCCCAATCTCCGCCACCACCGAAGCGCTATTTATCAATGCCAATTTTAAAGCTTTTTCAATATTATTATACAAATGCAGGCCAGCTATAAACGACGAACCAAAAGCATCGCCGGCACCAGTGGTATCAACCGCTTTTGTCTTGCGCGCTCTTTTATGATAAAGTTTGTCACCGTCATACGCATAAACTCCTTTTTCTCCAGCCGTGATAACTACCATGCCAACACCCCAGCCATAAATCGTTTCTAATAAATATTCGGCTTTTTTAATGTGAGAATTTGGTTTGCCAATGGTTTTGTCAGAAAGCACCAACTCTATCGCCTCGTCCTGATTTAAAATTAAAACATCTGTTAAACGCAAAAATTTATCTAAAATTTTCTTTCCACCTTCAAGTTGAGTACTGCCAGGATTCCAGGCCAGCTTAGTGCCTGACCGTTTCCGCCAACCACCAGGCGGAAATTTTGATTTTTGAACATAGGAAATAATAGTTTTTAAAATTGATTGCCAATCCGCCCCGGTTAAAGACGACAAATACACCCACTTACTATTGGCTTTCTTTAAATCGTCCTTACTGATGTCTAGGCCGTTGTTAGCTCCTCGATACAAAAAAGCCGCGTGTTCTTGCTCGTGGCTACGGGTTATGGCGATAAAAGAAAACCCAGTGGCCCCATCCTTATTAACTTGAACAAATGATGTATCAACTCCCTCGGTTTTTAAATCCTCTTTTACTTTTTCACCTTCCTTATCATCTCCAATGCAGGCAATAGTAATGGTTTTTAGCCCTAATCGCGAAAAAGCCACGGCGGTATTGCAAGCTCCGCCGCCAGTGGAAAAATAAGCTTCCTCAATATTAATCTTGGCTCCCTGCTCAAAACAAACCAACCTTTGACGGGTTGGGTCTTTTTTATTATTCGCTACCTGACCCTCGTCAGTATAAAAAATAATATCCCGGGTAGCCCCGCCGATTGTTAGAATGTCAAGTTTCTTGATAGGCATAGGTTATTATTTATTATTCAGCTATTTATTTATTCATTGTTCAAAAAATTGATAAAACATATCTGTGAACTGCGGCTATCCGCTTTAATCGGTGGCAATCCGTGTACTATAATTATACAAAAAAATAAAAACTATAGCAAATAAAAAAGCGGAGAGGCATGAAAAAACCTTTCCGCTTACTTTTTTATTCTAAGGAACAATCAGGGAATCAACGACCATTCTCCATCTTCGGGCCGCTTCCCCGTACCAAACTTCCAAGCAATATATTCAGAAGCCTCATCACCAGCTGGCAAGATTGCCGGGCTCGGACGGCCTTCCTCTCTCAAAGCCAAATTATACCAAGCCAGAGCTAATTCAGATTTGGGTTTGGCCCGAAGCTCGGCCACAACATGCCTGTCCAATTTCAAGCCATAGCTGGCTAAACGAACTGCAAAATAGTAGGCCATTGCCTTTTTATCTTCGGGCAGCTTACCGGCTTCTTCTGGGATGAACTCCTGCCCCACACCAGCAAAAGCCTTTTCCGTTGCTTCGCGGTCTTCTTTAATATTGGATAGAATGGCTACTAAACGGTCCACAACATCTTTGGCATCAAGAGTGAATCTGACTGCTGTCGGTATTACTGGTTGAGGCCTGGGCAGTACTGGTGGTCTGGGAATTGGCGGAATGCGCCGGATAACTCCTCGGCCTGTGGGAAAACCAAGATAGGTTAACTCCTTGGCTGTCCCCCTTTTTACTCCACCAGCTTGAATCCGACGGGCTCCCATTAATCCCAAATAAACCCCAGTAGTCCCCCAACCTTCTTCCCATTCCCAAACAGTTGGCAAATTAACAGGAATCTCTATTCTCTCGGGCTTCTTGCCGGGAATTTCCTTTAAGGACACGGCCACAAACGAGGTGTACCTACAAATAACGCCATACTTTAGGCTCGTTTCGGTCTGGGTATCTTTATCCGGATTTTCCCGAATATAATCCCTGGCCCAAACATGGGTAGCGAAGTTGCACTCATCGGCCGTTGCAATGTGCAAATCCCATGAAAGCACTTCACCAACTGGATTCTTACCCTTGATGATGATCTGACCTGGCTCGGCCTTGAAGCGAAGGCTAATAGTCGCTGGCCTGGCCTTAAAGACATCAGAAAGACCAACAACATCAGCACCTTTGGCTTCCACGGAAACACCTTCAAGAACCGGACCAGAAATATAACCCGTCATCCTACCAGCCACTGCATCATAACCCTCACCAGGATAAACACATTCCCATGTACCCCCGGTTTCTTTAGCCAACATTTTAATAACTTCATCGTTTACAGCCGTATCAATACCCACCGAGATAATACGGACACCTTTGCCAGTGTAACGCAGACTTTCGGTCTGGCCATCTGTCACCAGCAGTATTACACCTGGCCGGCCAGAATCAGTGAACATCTGGTGTGCTTGAGTAAGCGCCGGCCCCAGGTCCGTACCACCACTGGCCTTCAGCCTATCAATGAACTTCTCTGTGGCTTCGGTAATCTCTCCAATGGGATGACTGGGCCAAACCATCTCTTTATTACTAAAAGGCAGGATACCTAATCGGTGATCAACATTCTGCGCTCTAAGATTTCCCGCAATCTTTTTAGCAATAACCTTAAGACCTTCAATCTTAGCACCAGACATAAAACCCATACTACCCGAACAATCCAAAACCGCCACGATATCTGAACCAACTGGTGTCACCTCTCCAGGAGGCACAATGCTGGCCAGAACAAAGCTTTCGCTGTCAAACTCTCCCTTATGGACCGCGACCTCCGGCACTTCAGACAAAGATTCATAAACTAATATAACATCCCTGTCTGTTCGAATGTCGCCAGTCTGGATTTCAACCGTCTCGTCCGCGCCTACTTCTCTTTCCTCAACAATAGCAGGATGCGAAGGACTGGAAAGCTGGCATCTGAATCCAGGTGAAAATCTAACCGTGATGTCTGCATTGTAAGGTACACCCTCCTTGGCAACTACCGGCGTAATCCGCGAAGCGTCTGGCACCTCGTCTGTATCTGGTGACCAGCCGCCAGCTTGCTGCCCAGTAGGCTCCCCCGGAATAAATCTTGGCGCCACTACCAGGGGGATAACAAACCGGCCGCCGCCTGCCTGCCAAGGAACTCGCTGGACATACTTCACTTCAACATTTATTTCTTCACCCGGCTCAATACCACCAACATTCATAGTGAAAATATTAACTCTCTCCTGCTCCAGCAGTGAAGCATGATGTCCGGTCTCAATGGCCTCTTCATACTTCTTGCGAGCTTTTTCCCGTTCTTTGAGTTCCGCCTCAACCCTACGTTCACCAATCTGCATAGCGCAGCCTGTCGCACTTGCCTCTTCGGGCATTGGGAAAACATAAACTGCTTCTATTGATTCTTGAGCCTCATTCTTAAACTGCTGGCTGCACTTCACGCCAGCAAAGATGCCATCAACTTCTGCACTGTAGCTAATATGCTTCAAGGGGATGGTGGACGGTGCTTTCGCCTCTTTCTCTGCTCCCCCCTGAACCTTTTTCTCGGCCATAACCTTCTTTCCTTTCCTTTTTTGGCGTTAGATGATTGATTGCCATATTAGACGACTGATAGGTTTTCCCACCTCCTTTCTTGATTTATAAATGAACGTTCTATACCCGCAATTTTTTATATTATCAAACTTCAATATAAATGTCAAAGGATAAAAAAAATCATTAAAATAAGTATTTAAAATCAGTATTTCTTTGGCAGGCGATGAGGGAATCGAACCCCCGATCTCGGTTTTGGAAACCGATGTTATACCACTTAACTAATCGCCCCCTTTATTATTTATTATTCACTTAATAACTAAGCGAAAATAAAAGCAGAAAAATAGTAAATAACTGGATAATAAATAGTAAATTAAAATATTCCTCAACCCCCGACTACCAATTAAGAAACAAAACATCAAAAAGGAGTTTATTTGGTTTCCTTGTGCACCGTGTGTTTTCGACACCACTTACAATACTTTTTCAATTCCAACCTATCCTTCACGGTTTTTTTATTTTTCCGGGAATGATAATTAATTCGTTTGCACTCGGTGCATTCTAATTTTATGAGGTTATCTTGGGACATACGTTTAATAGTTAATAATTAATAATTTACTCTGGAGCCGAGAAGAGGATTCGAACCCCCAACCTACTGTTTACAAAACAGTTGCTCTACCATTGAGCTATCTCGGCATTACTTATTATTATCATAAAAAAAGAAAAATGTCAAACATAACTTGGCTCGTGTCGTAGCAACATGATAATGTCCTAGTAGAGCAAAATAGAAATGTCCTACCCGACTAAATTTGTGTCATAATTCTTTGCAGGTTAATTAACTAGCTAAACAAGGAAAATTATGACCCAAGAACTAATCGCTATGTCGTCCAAAGAATTATCAAGGTATGACATTATCAAAGATTTGATCGCCGGGAAAATCAACGGCGCAGAAGCGGCAAGGCAGATTAATTTATCGGTCCGGCAAATAAGAAGGTTGAAAAGAAAAGTTAACAATTCCGGAGCCCAAGGTTTAATCCACGGCAGCCGCGGCCGAGCCGGCAACCGTAAAATCCCCGATGAGACAATTGAAAAAGCCAAAGATTTTTTAAAGAAAAAGTATGCTGATTTCAAGCCCGCTTTCGCGGCGGAGAAATTGGAAGAGAATTATGGGATAAAATTATCTAAAGAAAAGATTAGACAAATAATGATAGCGGAAAAATTATGGCAGCCGAAACCAAGAAAGAAAAATAAGGAGCATCGATATTGGCGACCAAGGAAAGAGGCCTGCGGCGAGCTGGAACAATTCGACGGTTCTTACCATGATTGGCTTGAAGGCCGAGCGCCGGTGTGCTGTCTTCTGGCGGCAATTGATGACGGCAAAGGCGAGATAACCAAAGCCAGCTTTACCACTGACGAGGACGTTGTCCCGGTTTTCTCCTTTTGGCAAGATTATGTCAGCCAACACGGCAAACCCCTTGAAATCTACTTGGATAAGCATTCTACCTACAAAGTCAATGCCAGGCGCCTCTTAGACGACTCCAGCGCCTTAACCCAATTTGAGCGGGCAATGAGAGATTTAAACATCGCGGTAATTCACGCTCATTCGCCCCAAGCCAAGGGCCGGATTGAAAGATTGTTCGGCACCCTGCAAGATCGGCTAATTAAAGAATTGCGGCTGGCCAATATTTCAACGATTGACGAAGCTAATGAGTTTTTAGAAAAAGTTTTCATTCCTAAATTCAACGCCAAGTTTGCGGTCGTTCCGAGAAGCAAAAATAATCTTCATCGCGTTTTGAATAAAGTTGAAAAAGAAAATTTAGAACAGATATTTTCGTTTCAAGATACGAGAATTGTCAATAACGATTTTACAATCAGCTACGAAAGCAGATGGTACCAATTAGACGAAATCCAACCAGCCACAATCTGCCGAAAAGATAAAGTCAAAATTGAAAAAAGATTAGATGGAAAAATCTTTATCAGTTTAAGAAACAAATATCTTAATTTCAAAGAGCTTGAGAAAAGACCGGAAAAGATAAAAATGAAAGTGAAATTCTTAACCAAGGCCGAGCCCGCCTGGAAACCGCCGATTGATCATCCATGGCGAAAACCTTTCATCTTTTCGCCTCAATATGCTCGCCAATTAAAGGTCGAACCAATCAACGTCTAAACCCTCGGGTAGGACATTTCTAAATTGCTACAAGTAGGACATTTCTATTTTGCCTTGACAAAACTTGGCTCGGGGGCAGGGATTCGAACCCCGATTAGTGGGACCAGAACCCACTGTCCTGCCATTAGACGACCCCCGAATATTATTCTTCCACCAACTCCCCGCCAAACACTTCCAAAGCATCTTCTATAACACGGTTAGTTTTCCCGGCATTATTATTCACCTCTAGTGTTTTAAATTCCAGTTTAACTGGCTGGCCCACGACTTGAGAAATGCATTGTTCCACTATCCGCTTATTCTTAACATCTTTAATTCTGTCTTGGTGAAATTTATATGAAAACCTGATTTGTAAAATCTGATTGCTAAAAGCAATTAATTGACCAGTTTTTAAAAATGCAGAAATTGAATGGTTCTGTTTTTTTATTTCCAGCAATATTTTATCCCAATTATTTTTGATTGAGTCGAAGCTTATATCACCCGCTCTTTCATTAACATTACTAACATCTTTGTCCTTATTTATATCGTTGTCCAGTGATATATTGTTCGACCCGCCTGCCTCGCTTGCGCGAGCATTGCGGGCAGATTGTTCAATTGCCTGCCCTGAGCCTGCTGAATGGGTTTGATTGTTTTTTTGATTTTCACCCAAGGGGTGATCAGTCTTTGGCTGGATTGATTTCTTGTTTTCTTGATTTTCGCAAAACTCAACCACTAATAACTCCAAAGGAAGCGGGGGTATTTCGGCTTGTTTGATTTCTCTTTTTTTATCAATAAATAGAGAAATTAGAAAAGCAATTCGCGGGGTTTTGGTTTGGGTATTTAAATTCTTTAGTTTCTCTTCAATATCTTCATCCAGCTCTGCTTTCAGTGTTGCGAGTTCGGGATCAACGCTATAGACTAGAAGTTTTCTTAAAAACTCAATAGTATCACCAACAAACTGTTCCAAATCAACCCCCTCTTCTAGCAAATTATTAACCAATTGTAAAGCCCCAGATATCTCATTTTTAAATAAGTGCTCGCAAAAATTGATGACTAATTTTATGTCCGAACGCGGCAAAACCAAACTGGCTTCATCCATGGTTATCCTTTTTTCCCCCAAAGACAAAATCTGCTGCAACAAACTTTCCGCATCCCGAATACAGCCCTCGCTCCGCGCGGCAATCGTGACCAAGACATCTTTATCAATCTTTAATCCCTCTTGTTTGGCAAGATGGCTAAGCCTTTCTGTTAATTCTTTAACCCCTAC
>JAHIMF010000088.1 GCA_018896645.1 Patescibacteria group bacterium
AAAGAACCCGAGCCAGAACTTGGAGCGAAAATTAGCCAATAGATATTATTAGAAACCACTTGGGTTGAACTGGCTAATTTAACATGAGTAGCCGAGCCTGCATTCAAAGTAATTCCCGTGGCCCCATCGCCAACAATTGCGCCTGATGGCTGGCCAGCATTATCAGTCTCAATGGTGAAATTTCCAACTAGATCATCGCCTGCAGTTTGATAAATGTCAATTGAGCCGATGAAATCAGTGGAAGTGCCAGTCTGGAACTTTTGGGCAATCTTCGTGGTTGAGGTGGTGTTGACTTCTTCTGACGCGACGCCAGTTGTCGTATAATAATCAAATACAGGATCTTGATTAAACTTCAGATGCAGGACCATAGCCGGATCATCCTCGTATTCCCGACCGCGATTAATGCGAAAATTAAGCGAATTATACGAACCATTATCAAGCAAAGTTGGTGCTGGAGTAACATCAGCCATAATCCCATAAGCTTCGCCCGCGCCAACTTGGTAATTATCACTGGCGCCCGCGCCGGCTCCGAACTCACCTAAAGTTTCTAGCATATTATAGCCGTCACTGCCTTCAACCCCGCCGCCGGACGAAATCCGTTCGTAATCAATGCGGTAAGACGGGGATTCCATCAAAGCCGATGTTTGTACCGGTGAAATAATAATTGTTGCAAGGAGCAGAATTTTAAATATTTTTAACATATTGATATTGATAGATATTTGTTGATATTAATAGATATTGGTAGACATTCATTGAGATTTATTGTCATTTTTCGTTTTATAAGTTGAACTGATAAAATTATTAAGTTTCAGAGACAATCTGTTAGCAATATTTTTCATTTGTTTGCACCTAGCTTCATCAACTTTTCCTCTCTCGTTAAGCAATTCCAACCAATGAGTAATGGCTTCATTTAAAGAGCCTCTACTGTTGTAATAAAATCTAATTCTATCCAAGAAATGGAATCTACCATATCCCTCGGCTATGTTTGCTCCCACTGAATCTGTAGCTCTAATAAACTGGTCACCCATGATTTTTTTATCTTGCCAGTTCAAACTTTCATAAATATCCCAACCAATTTTAGACAGTTCTCTGGATAATTTATAAACCTCTAAATTTTTTAATGGAATAAATTTCTTCTCCATAATATCAACAAGTATCAATTAATATCTATAAATATCTATTATTCCCGCACCGGCACAATAACATACAAATATTTCTCCTCCGGCGTAGCTGGATGCACCGGCCTGATTGTTCCAGTTTCCTTATCACTATCAAACTCAAACTCCACTTTATCACTAAAAGATTCTTTTAATCGGGCCACGGTTTCTTCTTTGGTTTCTTCCTCGGTCAAAGGAGCCACAACTGCGCCGGTCTCATCGCCCCCTGCCCCGACAACGCCTTGCGGCGTTTTTCCGGCGGCAAGTTCTGCCGTAGTGGGCCCGGGCTTATCTAAAGAACGGGGAGTTTCTCGGACTAAACCGTCAAAGGAATAAAAATCGTCTTTTGTGCTTTTATGAATAAAATCGCTAAGCACTAAATAAGTATTGCCCAATCCATCTTCCACGCCCCCAAGTAAAGCCGAAAAACTGTCATACAATTTGTTACCCGAATCTTTAAGCCGCCCCAGCCGGATTACTAACCACTGTTTCATCTCCTTGATATCAGAGCGGCCAATGTGGGCCAGCTCTTGCCAATCGCTTTCAAGATAAGAAACGGCTTTTGATTCTTGGGTTTCGAAAGGCGCGCTAAACTTTGCCACCTCTTGCTCGCCTGCCGCTTGGGCTGCTAATACATATCCGGCAACAAAGCGGGAAAGCCCGGCAATATTAGCGGCATCTTGAGAAACTCGCTTTAAAACAGCCCTTCGCCCCGGCGCCAATAACCCGCCAGCCGCCAAAACATTAAACTGCCCCACATCATCACTTAATTTATCCGCCACCAGGAAACTCAAAGCCTGACTTTCGGTTATAACTTTACCCAAGGTTTGTTCGGCAATCAAGGAATCACCACCAAGTTGTTGGGGCGCCCAATCAGAATCTTCAGCCAAACCACTATCTAAATCTTCCCCTTCATTAACACCGGCAACTTGTCCAAATTTATCAACCGTGGTAAGCAAAAAATTACTGGCAAAATGTCGAGCCCTGTAACCAAACTTTTGTAATAACATAATTCTTGATTTTGGAACCTGGACCAATTCCTGGGTATCCTTCAAAATGGCAGTCCTGATATTCTGCCCAATAGAGCTAAAAGAAGAAAAAACGTTTTTATACGACCGCGCAAATTCTTGGACAACCAAGTCCCCGCCCCGCGGCAAAGTCTTTCGCAAATAGGCATCACAACCTACAACCGTTAACACCGCCCCCCGAACAAAGCGACCCGAATAATTAACCATAGGGGAGACAACGTTATCAACTCGATAATTAAACTGCTGAGTAAAAACCGGCAGAGCTAAATTTAAAAACGAACTTAGGAAAAAAGCAAAAACAAAAACGCCCGACCAAACAACTCTGACCCGTTGCAGTTTTGGCAGGCGCTCTAAAATTAAACGCGTTTGATTATAAAAATTTAAGGGATGAAGCAGACCGACAAAAAAACTTTTGACGCAACCAAGGCCTTGGATAAAACCCCAAAGCGACAAAGTCAACAATTCATAAACTCCACGGATGAATAGCATTAAAAATTTTACCGAGGAAACAACCGGCGCTCGCAAAATATCCGCAAAAAAATAAAACAAACGATCAGCAGTTGGCTCCCGAAGCACAACCAAGGGCCGGGATGATTTGCTGCCCCCAAAATCAGCAAGGATTTTCTTAGCCGCCTTTTCTTTTTCCATACTCTGGGTATTGGCCTGCTCCTGGCTAACCTCTTTTTTTAACGCAATAAGTTGAGTCCTATAGGCCAAAATTTTTTGGGGATGGGCTTCCAAATACTCAATCAACCATGCTTTCGTGGTTACCCAATTGCGTCCTAACTTATTTGCTTTTAAGTTTCCGCGTCTGGCTAAAAGGGAAAGATATTCCTGGGTATAACTACAACGAAAAGCTGCCTCCGTCAAGGAGATAAAATCCCGATTATCAGAGGAATCGTTGGAGGAATTGGTATCGGATATTTTGGCTTTTTTATCCTCAAGAATAAGACCTTGAGAAAGGGTCTTCTTAGGCATGGGACTAAGAAAAAAATAATATTTACCCCGTACCAAAAGAATGCTTTTAAGAAAATCGGAGGCCCACCTTATAATCGGTTCGGGATCTAATCCTACCAATAAACGGCGCCTTTGGTGCGGGGTTTACTCTATTTTAATTATACTTGTATTATAGCACCTCTGTCAAGCGTATTCTATATCCGATATCGTTATATATGGGATATCCGATAATATCCGATATTTAGCTTAGATTAGCTAAAAAAATACAAGCATATAAAATTTGTTCTTCAAGTAAAAAATTGACTATAAAGTTATCCACAATCCTTATTTTTAAAAATACAAGAATACAAGAACATAAAAATATAAAAATAAAATAATAAAATAATAAAATTTTCGTTTATTTTTATATTATTTTATTATTTTATTTTTATATTATTCCAGTTTTTTATAATTTTATACAAAAAATCACCCCTGAATTAGAGTGATTTTTTGTCTAACAATACAAAATTATTCCTGATCAGCAAGATAATTCTCTATAGCCAGCACAACTTTAGAATCCGGCATTAAATCCTCAATAAATAACACGTTGGTTCTAACAATTCTCATTTCGTCTTTTGGACCGTGTAATTCGTTGCCAAGCTTTACTAGAGAAAGTTCGTTGGCTCTTTCCCCGCCCTGGTCGGCCTGCTGCAAAGCTTCGGTCACCTGCAGATAGTATATGTCTCGCAACACCACGGTTGACTTATTCTCATCTTTGACATGCCCGAAATAAACTTGGCCGTTTGTCAAAAATACTGCTTGCCATTCAGAACTGCTGCCAATACCGGCCCCGAAATAATTATTAATCAAATAACCTCCGCCTGCTACTATAACAATCACGACCACCACAAATAACCATTTGCCATGTCCCTTCTTTTTCTGGCGACCCACCCGGCCTATTGGTGTATCTGTTTTTGTTTCCTTGGTTTCTTCTGAATTGGTAGTTGCCTTTGGCATAAATTTTTCCAGTTAATAATTAAAGTATAAAGAATTTTAAACGAGCCTAGATACCTTGAACCCTGTAACGCCCAAAGGTCAAACGAACTCACGCGAAGATTCAGTGTTTCTGGTACGTATGCCTGTTGCAAAAAAATCCTTGCCTCTCCCCTGCTGTCCTATCTATTATTTTATACTAAACCACTAATAAAAATAATGCAAATCTCCTGTGTTAATATCTTACAATATTTTTCTGCCTTACCATGATTGAAAATTTAATCATTTTATGCTATCCTTGAAACATTAAAGCATTAAGGCAAGAAAGCATTAAAGCAAACTTGCTTTAATGCTTTAATGTTCTGGTGCTCTCGTGCTTTAATGTTCTGGTGCTCTCGTGCTTTAATGATTACCAATGCTCCTCGCCACCAACAAAAAGGCTTTTCATGATTATAAAATCCTAGAAAAATTCGAGGCTGGTTTTGTGTTAACTGGGCCTGAAGTAAAATCTGCCAAGCAGGGAAAAATAGATTTTAGGGGTAGTTATGTTATTGTCCCGCCTAACACAAATCCTCAGCTTGTCAACTGTT
This sequence comes from Patescibacteria group bacterium, assembly GCA_018896645.1. Classification (NCBI taxonomy): domain Bacteria; species Patescibacteria group bacterium. The sequence goes on from JAHIMF010000088.1 coordinate 4,705, forward strand.
ATATTGCCCCCTATCCACCGGCTCTCATGGCCCAAAAAAATTATAACCCCCTAAGACCGCGGATTTTATTATTAAACAAAAAAGAAATAAATTCCCTGATGGGCAAAAGCAAGAACGCGGGCTTGACAATCCTGCCTATTTCGATATATACTAAACACAAGCTCGTTAAAATTGAAATTGCTTTAGCTCAAGGAAAAAAGAAAAGGGATAAACGAGAAGAGCTGAAAAAACGAGAAACGGAACGACACATCCGGAGAAGCCTGCGACAGAAATATTAAAAAATTTCTAATTCACCTAATTTCTAATTCACCTAATAAAATTTCTAATTCTCAAATATTTCATTTTGAGTTTTAAGTTTTGATAATTTGAATTTGTTTAGGATTTGGAATTTAGGATTTAGGATTTTCCAACGAGGGGATGTCTTAATTCGATGGAATTTGATCAGATATCAATGCCAACTATCCTTAAAATCATGATATAAAACTGATTTTATTAATCACAAATGCCAAATCATTTGTTAGCAAAGCGAAATCTGCATTAGCTCGCGCTTTTGCAGTGCCCGCTTTTGCTCCTGTCGCTGTTTAATGCAACGACCACTGGGCAGTTGACTCCTACTAAACTGTCTAGTGCCAATAGTGGGATAGGTAGCGGATTTTGTTCGGAGTCCATTACCAAAAACAAACGAACTTTGGTTTAGATGGTTTTGCTTATTTTTAGCATCTAAATTGAATTTTAAAATGAGCTATATTGGTAGAAATTGATATTTTATCCTTTCTAGACGCGGGTGCAATACCCGCCATCTCCACCATTCGACTCGGCTTTATTGATTTATTATTTTATTAATTTATTAGATTATGACTGGTGATGAGCCCAATGAAGGTTCGTATGCGCCGGTTGAAAATTTAAATAAAGTCAGAGCATATTTGTTGGCCAGAACTTTTGGAAAAATTGTATGGGAGATTGTCAAAAACTGGGATTATTTTTGTAAAAAAACGCTTGGTGACCAATGAACAAGGGCGGTCGATTCGATTGCGGCTAACATCGCCGAGGGATATGGCGCTTTCTTTTTCAATGATACAATTCGTTTCTACCACTATGCGCGACGTTCACTGTTTGAATCTAATGACTGGTTTTCAAAAACAATGGAAAGAGATTTGCTCTCCGAAGAAGAGATTAAAAAGATTAGAGAAGTTAAAAAAGACTTGCCGTTTGAAATCAATAAACTTATCAAAAGGGTAAAAACCCAAAAAAACAAAAAATAAATTAATAAAGTAATAAACTAATAAACGCAATTATTAAAAAGTACTACAACCTCAACAACCGAATACATGCCCCCAAACTGCGGGTTATTGACGATGGGGGTAAAAACCTGGGTGTTTTAAAAACAAGTGAAGCTCTTATTTTAGCTCAAGAAAAAGAATTAGACTTAGTAGAAATCACTGACAAAATCGACCCGCCAGTGGCCAAGATAATGGACTTTGGTCAATTTTTATACGAGCACAAAAAAAGCCAGCAAAAAGCCAAAATCAAGGCCAAAAAAAGTGAGACCAAGGGCATTCGGCTTTCCTTGCGCATCAGCAAACATGATAAAGACATAAGAATCAACCAGACAAAAAAATTTCTAGACCAGGGAAATAAAGTAAAAATTGAGATGAAGCTAATGGGCCGAGAACGCCAGCATTTTGACTTGGCAAAAGAGATTGTTAATGAATTTGTTGACAATTTAGGAGAAAATGCTATTATTGAACAACCGTTAATAAAGCAGGGGGGGAGATTGAGCGTGATGGTGAGGAAAAAATAAATTGCTAAATTGTTATATTGTTATATTGTTATATTGTTATATTGCTTCCTTGTCATATTATCTCATTACTACATCTGATTCGTGATTCGTGAAATTAGTGACCAAATTCGTGTAAATTAGTGATTCTATGAAATTAAAAACCCGTAAAACAATTTCCAAACGTTTTAAAATTAAAAAAAGGAGCGGCAAGGTGATTATGAGGACTTGCGGCCAAAGTCATTTTAATTCTCGAGAAAGCGGGAAGGTGACAAAAGGCAAAAGACGAGATAAAACAATATCAAAAACGACTCATAAAATAATAAAAGCGAGTATACAATAGTAGTTAATAGGGTTAATAAATGGCTAATAAAGTTAATAAAAGCGAGCGAGCCGCAGGCGAGCGAGCGTAATAAAAAAGAATAATATCAGCCAAAGGCCGACCAGCCTCTGGCTGGAATAAACCAATAAATTAATAAAGCAATAAATAACCATTATGCCCAGAGTCAAGCGCGGTACAACTCATATCAAAAAACGTAGAAAACTCCTCAAGCAAGCCAAAGGTTATAAGTGGGGCCGGAAAAACCTGATCAAACAAGCAAAAACCGCTGTTATTAAAGCCGGGGTTCATGCTTATCACGACCGACGGACTAAAAAACGCACTGCCCGGGCTTTATGGAATATCAAAATCAATGCCGCAGTGCGTGAGCATGGACTTTCCTACTCTGCTTTTATAAACGCCCTGAGAAAGAAAAATGTAGAATTAGACCGGAAAGTTTTAGCTGATTTGGCGGAGAATGAGCCTGGGGTGTTTGGGAAAATAATTGATACTATTAAATAATTTTTATGAAAAAAAATAAAAATAACCCTATACAAAGGGGTTTATTTTATTTAAAAGCGATATGCTTAGAGTCTCACTTGAGATATTTGGCAATATACCTAATGTATTGTTTAAAAATGGGAATACCTTTGATTAAATTGTCATAAACTTTGTTCA
>JAHIMF010000089.1 GCA_018896645.1 Patescibacteria group bacterium
AGCTATCGGTGATACTCTCTCTTTCACAATAACCTCCTTGTTTAAAGAACTGAAATCTCAACCCACTCTCCATAAAAAAGTTCAATACAACAATCAAGATCCTCAACCAAATCTGGCTCTCTATAATTACGATGCATTTCTAGGGCCTTGCTGGGTGACATCCATCTAGCCCCTTGGTGTTCGCTGGGGCTGGTCTTAACGCACTGTCTGGTCTCCGTGGGGATGTGAAATATGTAGTAAATGAAATCATATCGGCCTTCATATCTCACATAAATCTTCTGAAAAAGGTGACACGCGAGAGGACACACATCATACCCGGTTTCTTCTTGCAGCTCCCTGGCCATTGCTTGGGGGGGCGTCTCACCGGCCTCAATCTTGCCTGTGGGAATACCCCATGTGTTGCCTTGAGATTTATCAGCGCGCCTTAAGAGTAGAAGAATTTCACCTTCATTCTCTAGAAAACCGCCTACTGCTTCAAAACTCGGTTCAAAATCCTCGGGCAAGTCGGAAAATTCTAGATAAATCACTGGCAGACCTCCCATCGGTTTTTTATCGTGCTCCTGCTATGACTCACCAAACCATCTACAACCCAGCCTCCGGGCAATATCATCTAGGAGCCCCACTGCTCGCTTTAATTTTCGATCCTCTTCGACTGACTCTAAAAACCAAATCCTGTCCCAATAATATTGCAGGGTGACAATTCTAACAATCCTACCATACCTTACCAACCTGCGCCCCGTCACTAACAAGGTGGTAAGTACTCCTGTTCCAAACGCAATCGCTAAAAAGTACCACGGGCATCCCATAAGAGCCTCCTTGTTTAAAGAACCGCGGTTTTTATTGTTTCCCTACACCCACACTCAATATAATCTATTTTAGAAATAACTTCAACTAACAATTTTTTCATATTTTGGGCATTTTCTTTCATTGTTTCTAAAATCATCTCAATAGTCACAGCTTCACTTGCCTCCCGCCAACAGTCATAATCAGTAGCCATCGCAATGGCCGCATAGCAAATCCCGGCTTCCCGAGCCAACACCACCTCGGGCACAGTAGTCATATTGACAACATCAGCGCCCCACTGGCGAAATATATAACTTTCTGCTTTAGTAGAAAATCGCGGTCCCTCTATAGTAATTATTGTTCCCCATTTATGCGAACGAATGCCTAATTGTTGTGCGGTTTTATAAATCAGCTCTCGAAGTTTTGGGCAAAACGGCTCGGCCATTGGGATATGGCAAACCCGGCCTTCGTAAAAGGTCTGCTCCCGCTTAGTCGTCCTATCTATAAATTGATCTAAAATTACAAAATCTCCCGGCTTAATTTCTTCCTTCAAACTCCCGCAAGCAGTCGGCGCTAAAATATGGGTCACGCCCAGCTCTTTCATCGCCCAAATATTCGCCCGATAATTGACATCAGTTGGCTTGATTGTGTGCTCTCGCCCATGGCGTGGAATGATTACAACATCCACGAAGTGCCCTGAGCTTGCCGAAGGGTCACCAATCCTGCCAGTCACCACCACATCGCTTGTCCGCCCGTACGGCGTATTCACCTTCTCTTCTTTTTTATCCTGCAAAATATCTAAGTTTTCCAAACCTGAACCGCCGATGATGCCAATTTTTGGTTTTATCTTTGTGAACACAAAATTTTGTGTCCCCGCAACAATATCCTTATTTTTCAAATAATACTCTATCGTCTTCCGCGTGTAAGGTTCTAAATCTAATTTTAATGCCTCGGCTGGCTCAATCCAAGCATAACTTTCAGCCTCGCTATTTAAAATAATCGGCTGGGAAGAACTGGCTCGACAGTAGAAATCAAAAAAAATAAAATGTCTTTTTTTATAAAACTCTTTAGGAAAAATTGCCTCCAGATGTAATAAGAATTTAATAAAATCTAAATCCATGCCTGTCTCTTCTTTCACTTCCCTTGCAAGTGCCTGTTTCATACTCTCACCCAATTCAACATGCCCCCCTGGTATCATGTACTGATTATTCCACTTATGAGATTTCATCAAAAATAATTTTTCTCTTTCGTCAAAAATAAAGGCTCCAACGCATGGCTCTGGAAAAACCTGTTCACTTGTTTCTTTGCTTTCTTGTTTTTCCCCGCCCTGAACTTGTTGAAGGGTTGTTTTCTTGTCAATTTCCTCACTTTCATATTTTATTAAGTAGTGACATTGATAATTGACTAACTTTTCCGACCCATGTAAAAACGGCAAATCAACAAGCCAACTCACTCCCACAATCACCCCGCCCAACTGCTCCACCAACTCACATGTCGCTTTCATTGTCCCGCCGGTGGCTACCAAATCGTCAACAATAATAACTCGCTCGCCTGGTTTGATCGTGTCCTCGTGCATCTCAACAGTCCCCTCGCCATATTCCAAAGAATAATCTCTGGCTATAGTTTTATAAGGCAACTTCCCTTTCTTGCGTACAATAGAAACCCCGGCCCCGAGTTTATACGCCATGCTGGAAGCCAACAAAAATCCTCGGGCGTCAATACCCACGATTTTATCAACCCGCGTATATAAATACGGCTTGCACATCTCATCAACCACATATCTAAATGCCTCCCTATCCTCAAAAAGAGTTGTTACATCATAAAACAAAACTCCCGGTTTGGGCCAGTTCGGAATTTTGCGAATTTTTAAGTCTAGGTTCATGAATTTGATAATTAATAATTGATAATTAATAATTCAGTTTTTTATCTTAACGCTTTTGAATTTTTAAGTCAAGAAAAAAGCCCCGAGTTTATCTGCCCGAGGCTATGTTGAATTCTCCATGGAGGCGACGCCATGAGTCGAACATGGGATAGAGGAGTTGCAATCCTCCGCCTTAACCGCTTGGCCACGCCGCCAATTGATTGTAATTTCTATAAATATTTTATATCAAAAAACTAATCACGTCAAACCCAAATTATTAACCTTATTAACTTTTATTAACAATTGCATTAACCGTCAATCTGACTCTTCAAAAACGCCCCAACAAACTCCTCCAGCCCCCCGTCAAGCACAGACCCCACATCCTGCGTCTCAAACTCGGTCCGATGATCCTTCACCATTTTATACGGATGCAAAACATAAGACCGAATCTGATTGCCCCAGGCCGCTTCTTTAAACTCTCCCCGCAACTGCTGTTTTTCTTCTTCTTTTTCCGCTTGATAATATTGATAAATTTTGGATTTTAAAATTTTTAAAGCTGTCTCTTTATTTTGCGTTTGGCTCCGTTCATTTTGACAACTCACTGTAATTTTTGTCGGCAAATGCACAATCCGCACCGCCGAGTAAGTCGTGTTCACGCTCTGACCCCCATGGCCGCTGGCGCAAAAAGTGTCAATCCGCAAATCTTCATCCTTAATATCCACATCAATATCTTCCAGCTCCGGCAAAACCTCAACCATGGCAAAAGAAGTGTGCCTCATCTTCTCCGCGTCAAATGGCGAAATCCGCACTAGGCGGTGCACCCCGGCTTCACTTTTTAAAAATCCATAAGCATGTTTGCCAATTACTTCCACCACTGCGCTCTTGAGCCCGGCCTCACTGCCAGCTGACTTGTCTATAATACCTGTCTTAAATCCTTTGTTTTCACAATACCGCAAAAACATCCGCAGCAGCATCTCTGCCCAATCCTGCGCGTCATCTCCGCCAGCCCCGGCGTGAATCGCTAAAATCGCATTATTTTTATCATATTTGCCAGAAAGCAAAACATAAAATTCCAACTCGTCATACTTTTCCAAAAGCCGCTCATATTCTTTTTCCAAATCATTGAAAAAGTCGCCGTTTGTTTTTTTGTTTTCTTGTTTTTTTGTTTTCAGTGCTTCATTCACCAAACTCAACCCATCATCAACCTCCTTATGTAATTCCTCCCACTGTCCCACTTCCCCGTTCAAATCACTCAACTCCTGACTAACTTTCCGCGCTTTTTCCTGGTCTTTCCAAAAATTCGGCTGATTCACCCTTGTTTCTAGTTTCTTAATTTCTTGTTTCTTCGCCTCCAAATCCAAAAGCTTCTTGGTCGCCAAAATTTTATTTTTCAACTCCTCAAATTTTTCTATTAATTCCTGCATAATTTTAGGTTAGCATAAAAAAACACTTGATTCAAGCGAAAATAAAAAAGGCTAGGGAAAACATTCTCCCTATCTTTACCTTTCTTTCTACGCCTTACCGATAATCTCAATGAGTGCCTCTATATGGGCAGATGTTATCCCATCAGGAAAATGAGGCAAGGGTGTACCTACAATTTTTCTTGCCCTTTTAGCAAAAAACCAACTGTGACGCAAGGGCATTACTAGACCAATGAGAAAGCCCGCAGAAAGACCCTTATCGTAAGCTTCCTGGGCCTCTTCGCTCTGTTGGGCAAATCCGAACAGCTCAGCATACTTTTCAGGTATCATGTTAAACATCACCAACCTCCTTGTAGTAAGGTTTTGAGTTGATGGGATTCCTGCGAACAAAATTCTCCTTCTCGGACATTATACACTTTCCAAAATTCTTGTCAAGGACCTGCCCCTAAACGCCAATTATTAATTATCAGTTATCAATTAATCTCAAGCTAAATCAAAAATTCAAATCCCAAAATTTGACATTTGTAATTGGAATCTTAACCTCATTTTACTCTGTCTTCTGCTCGACCTGCTCTTTCGACCCTTCTCGCTTCTTACAGCAACCAAAAGTCTTCGCTACCGGCTTAATTATCAAAACCAAACAAATCACCACCAACCACCAAATACTCACTGTAAACACATCCCAGCCCCAAATAAGTTTTATTGCTTTAAAAACCACCAACCCAGCCGCAGCTGATCCCCACTTAATTAAAGCCACATCCCAAAAATTAAGTTTCTTTATTCTGTCATTAAAAAATTTTACCATCTTATTTCACCTCCTCTCTTTTTTCAATTTTTAACAGCCTGCATTCTATACTGTCTGTTCTTTCTTCTGTTCTCTTCGTACTTTTCTCAATTCCTTGAATCGCTCTAAAAGTATAACCGCTATAAAATACTTGACCAACAACTAACGCTAAAAAAACCTCTTCAACACTCGCAGAATGTATTACGCCGATAATTTTCAGAATTAAATAAATCGCAACACCAGCCATTATCAACAGCCCAACAATTCCCAAAATTTTATAAAAATCAAATTTCATAAATAAAACTATTCGTGATTCGTGCGATTAGTGTACTGATTCGTGAAAATTAGTGAATCTACTTCAACAAATTCTTAAATTCCCCGCCAGTCTTAAGCTCTTTCAGCTGATTCAAAATGCTTGAACCCTGGCCTGATTGACCTAAAAGTTCTTGGTACGGCCCAATCCAATTTTGCAGTAATGACGGTAAATAAATAATTGCTAAAATAACCGGGACCACAATCAATAAAAGCTTGACTATGCTCATAATCTGCAGAGTCAGAATAAACTTCTTAGTCTTCTTGCTCATTTTATAAATCGCCTTGTTGTACTCTAAATTTTCTTTTAATAGCTTCAAAAGTTCTTCCTGTTGATTTGGTTTTTCATCTGGCATAAGTTTTGTTTTTAGTTTATTAATTTATTGATTTATTAACTTTACCTGTGGTGAGTCGCATCGAACCATTAACTTTATTAACAATCAACTATCAACAATTAACTACGCTCTAATCTCGCATCTCCCAAAATAATGCGCAATCTCATGTCTTAGCCGCTCCAACTCCTCAATCGGATACGGTTCAACGGCCCTGTATTTATTATCTAACATTTCTTTTGTCTTGACAAGTGGCTGGAGCCTAAAATGCTTGACACCCCTAATATCACTAGCCAAGGCCTCAACATCCTCAATTGCCACCAAACCTGGCACCACAGTAGTCGCAATCGTATAATCAATGTTTGATTTTTTTAATAATGCGATGCTTTCTCTGATTTTACTTAAATCCTCATCTGTTATTTTAACACCGGTTACTGATTGATAATTATTGGTAATTTCAGCCAAAGGCTGACCAGACTCTGACTGGGATAATCGGGTTTTTACATCCATTGAAACATAATCAATTAATCTCTCATCAAATAATTTTTTCAATACCTGCGGATTAGTGCCATTTGTATAAAGCCCAACCAAAAATCCTAAATCTTTTATCTTCTTTATAAACTCCGGCAAATCCGTTTGAATCGTTGGTTCCCCGCCAGTAACCACCACCGCGTCCAGCTTTCCAACCCGAGAACGCAAAAAATCCAAAATTACTTCTTCGTTGTATCGTGTTTCGTGTTTCGTGTTTCGTGAATCAACAAGCTCCGGATTATAACAATACCTGCACCGAAAATTACAGCCCTGCGTAAAAACAATCGCTGATACTTTGCCGGGGTAATCTATTAAAGAAAATTTTTGAAAGCCGCCGAGGAGCATTTGTTGCTGTGAATTTATAAATTATGGATTACAGCTTTAATGTTGGACAGAATAAATAAAAAGTGTATAATGATGATAATCAACCAAATCGTACCTTTCACAATCAAATCTCAAAGAGAGGAGACGCAAAATGGAAAAGCCCTTTGCGGGTCTAAAGATTAAGTGGCCTGATATACCAGCTATATTGGAAGAGCTGGCAGAACGACAAAAACCAAAAATTGTCTATATCGCCCATCAGATTGCCGGGGATATTACGGGCAACCGAGATGCTATTTTAAAAATTTGTAAAGAAATCCATACCCGTGAAATTCTTCCCTGCGCTCCCTGCCTCCTGTTCTTAGAATATCTTGATGATAGCATACCAAAGGAAAGAGAGCTTGGTATGTTAGCCAATCGCAAATATTTCCAGCAAGGGATAATCAACGAGCTCTGGCTTTGCGGCCCCAGAATATCAGATGGTATGAAAGAAGAGATTGCGTTGGCCTTAAAACATCATATCCCAATCAAATGCCATAACCCGGCATTACAGCTGGATCTTGGCAGAATAATTGAAGAATGGAAAAAAACAAAATAGCGGATTACAACGTATCTCCTCTATCAACCCATTGAGCGCTCCACTCAATGGGTCTTTTTTATTCTCCAAAAACAGGAGCGCCCTCGCTTGCGAGCGGGGCTACTCCAAAAATCTATAAACTATCAACAATTATCATTTATTAACTTTATTAACACATATCCTTTATTTTCCTGGCCTGAGTTTGTCGAATGGCTTTATTTCTCAACTTCTTTATTTCTCCCCGTCGTCCGATATTCCTTGCGCTGTTCAAACTCACTCTGTTTCCCTTTATTCCACTGCTGAACCGGCCTAAGATACCCGGAAACTCGCGAATATACTTCAGCCTCCTGGCCACACTCCGGGCAATGAAAATGCTCGCCCACCAAATATCCATGTTCCGGACAAATACTAAAGGTTGGCGTGATTGTATAATAAGGCAAATGATAATTTTCTGCTATCTTTTTTGCCAAATTCTTGGTTGAATCAGCATCCGATAATTTTTCCCCAATATAACCATGAAACACTGTGCCGCCGGTATATTTCACCTGTAAATCATCCTGCAAATCCAAGGCCTCAAAAATATCATCTGTTGAATCAACCGGCAAATGCGTGGAATTGGTATAAAACGGGTCAGCATTTTTAGTACGTACCGCCTCTTCGTTAGCTACAATGATATCCGGGTATTTCTCTTTGTCTGTCTTAGCAAATCTGTATGATGTGCCTTCTGCTGGCGTTGATTCCAAATTATACAAATCATTGGTTTCGGTCTGATAATTTATTAGTTTCTCTCGCATAAAATCTAAAACTTCACTGGCAAAAGCATTGGCTTCAGAATTTGTTAAATCTTTGCCCATAAAATTAACCGTTGACTCGTTCATACCGTTCACCCCGATAGTATTAAAATGATTTTTCCAATAAGTTTCAAATCGCTTCTTGATTCCTTTTAAATAAACGCGGCAATAAGGATATAAGCCCTCATCAGTAAATTTGTCTAAAACTTTTCTTTTTACCTCCAAACTCTGCCTGGCCAGCCGCATCATCTTTTCTAATCTCTCGTAATATTCTTCTTTTGTCTTTGACAAATAACCAATGCGGGCCATATTAATCGTTACCACGCCAATGCTCCCTGTTAGGGGGTTGGCGCCGAAAAGCCCGCCGCCGCGTTTGCGCAATTCACGATTGTCAAGTCTTAGTCTGCAATTATGCGTTAAAATCCCTGTTGTTCCCACTGTAAATATCGGCTCGCCATTTTTAACTTCAAAACAATAGGCCGTGCTGTTAGTAATTGACTCAACCGCCTTAATTTTCACCCACAGCCTTTTATTCTTTTTGAACCACACTTTTCCATATTTTTTCCTGTTCAATTGGTAAATCAAAACCGCATAATTCGGTTCCTTCCCCAGCCTGCCTTTTCTCTCATCTTTATAAATACTGGTGGTGGTGCCTAGAGTCGCCGCCAGCATATTCAATGTTTCTATCATTTTGGGCGATGAAGTATAAATTCTATTCCGATTACCGCCATCCGTATCATAATGACCAGCTAATACTTTTTTCCTAAAATCAATACTCATGGTAAACAACCGCGCTCTGTAATGCTTCTCTCGCTTATTTTCAGCAACAAAATCCCTGCATAAGCCAACGGCTGCCCTAGAATGAATTTTTAAACTAACCAATTTACTCCCCTTGTAATTTTTAATTACAGTATGTGCTCCAAAATATTCTCGAGCAATCCCCTCTAATTTCCCAATTAATTCTTTTTTATAATGATTCTCTAAAGAAAAGATTACTGTACAATCGCCGTCAAAAGAACCGTCGCCCGCATAAGCTCCAACAAAATAACCCAAATCTTCATTACCGCTCTCGCCTTTGTATGCTTGCAGTGAATAAGGCAAATACATACCCCCCTGCAAATCCTTTCCTTTCAGTACTTTCTGCTTCCTCACTGAATCTTCCATCACAAAATTCAAATGTTCCTCCGAAATCTTTATTTCGTGGCCATTCTCCAAAGTCACTTTTATCATTTTTTGGTTTTTGAATCTACTAAACCTTCCCTTGATAAATTTCCCATCACTGTAAATCTCATATTCATTCTGTTTGCTGTTGCCCTCGTAAATATTTCTAATCAAGGAATATTCCACAACTCTGCCCCTTGACGACCTTACTAAAACCTTCTCATCGCCTGCCAAAGGGCACATACTTCTGGCGTCATCAGGATCCATATCACTGTTCACAAAATTAGAAAAATAAGGCGTTCCGTATTTGGCCGTCATCTCAAAAATCTTAGTTGTTACCTCGTTTTCCCAATCAAAATCTTTGGTGATGTTATAAGTCGGAATCGGAAAAGTGAACACTCGCCCGCTTGCGTCTCCCTCCATCATTACTTCGGCAAATACTTTATTAAACATGTCCATTTCTTTTTGAAAATCTTCATACTTTTCTTTCTGTATCTTGCCACCAATAATTACCGAGTCTTTGGCAATAGTTTTAGGAATTTTTAAATCAAGGGTTAAATTTGTAAAAGGAGTTTGAAAACCCACTCGCGTCGGCACATTCATATTAAATAAAAACTCCTGCATTGCCTGCTTAACCTGCTTGTGATCTAATTCATCATAACGAATAAAAGGAGCTAAATAAGTATCAAAATTGGAAAAAGCCACTGCTCCGGCAATCTCTCCTTGCAAAGTATAAAAAAAGTTGACTATCTGTCCCAAAGCGCTTCGCAGATGTTTCGCTGGTTTGCATTGTATTTTACCGCTCACTCCGCCAAAACCCCACAAAAGTAAATCTTTCAAATCCCAACCCGTGCAATAAGGCGCTAACATATATAAATCATGAATATGAAAATCCCCGCTATCATGCGCTTCCCGAGCTTCTGGCGAATAAATTTTATTAAGCCAATAATGTTTAGAGACTGCGCTGGCCACATGATTATTCAACCCCTGCAAAGAAAAGGTCATATTGGCGTTTTCCTTAACTCTCCAGTCCGTATTGTTCAAATATCCCTCCATAATCTTATCAGAATCTATAAACACTTGATAGTCTCGGATTTGTTTATGCTGCTCTCGATATAAAACATAAGCCCTGACAGTCTTGGTCAAATTCTCTTCAACTAAAGTTTCCTCTACTAAATCTTGCAGTTCTTCAACGGCTGGAATAGTACGTTCATGAAACTTCTTGTTTATCTTTTCGGTTACCCTTTCTGACAACTTCTCGGCCAGTTTCCTGTCTCCCGCTTCGGTTGCCTCCAAAGCCTTGAGAATAGCTCCGGTTATTTTTTCCTGAACAAAATCAACTACGTTGCCATTGCGTTTACAAATTTTAGAAACTTTATTTTTCTTGGTTGGTAAAATTTTCATATTATTTCCTCCTTTAAATTTATAAACTTATTATTTAAAAAGTAAAAAATAAGACATGCCTTCTTCTTAGATGTCTTATTATGCATGGGTCGTGGGTTTTTTGACAGGTAGAAAAAACAAAAATCCCCTTGCTACATTTTTGTCTTTGTCTTCCAAAAAGCTTGTAGGGGAAATTTTTATTTTTGGTTTTTTCAGCCAAGGGCCTGTCTGCCGACAAGGCGGGCTGATCTGCCTTTGGCACGATATTTTTTGATTGCCTCTTTAGTATAACAAAAATTTTAAAAAAAACCAACAAGGCCATGGGTGTGGATAACTCTTGAAAATTTATTAATTCCTAATTCACCCAATAAAATTCCTAATTCCTAAATTCAAAATTGGGAATTTGAATTTTCATTATAGGCACTGTCCCTATATTGGGGTGATAAATTAACTTAGGTGGATTGATTTATAGCTAAGATTACATTAAGATTAGTGAAACTATGGAGTTCAAGGTCTCAAAGTAGACCTTG
>JAHIMF010000090.1 GCA_018896645.1 Patescibacteria group bacterium
ACAATGGTTATCCCTCCTGTCTCGCCATTACCCACATTTAAGCGATTCCTCGCTCCGTCCCGACTGCGGTCGTGACTCCGTTCGGAATGACAAAACGACTGGTCAAAATGACAAAAAGCGTTATTTCGTAATTGAAAGTAACTTATATTAACCTTATTAACCATTGTATTAACTCTATCAACAATCAACCTAAAAAACAATAAATTACTATGAGTTACGCGAAGCCGCCCGCAGGCGGCTGAGCTTATTACTATGAGTTACTATCGTATTACAATCGTATTACAAAACCTTGTTCATACATCAAAATGTCAATCCCCGCCCCTCGTAATCCTCTCCACAATCCCCGCCAATTCCTCATCACTATAAAACTCAATCATTACCATTCCCCTTCCCCCTTTTTTGCGAATCCGGACCCGGGTGCCCAAAGCACTTTGCAAGCGCTCTTCTTTTTCCAAAACATTGGGGTCAGTCACGCCTCGACGGACAATTTTTTTCTTGGAAACCCGAGCTGCCTCCATCTCGGCCTCGTTGGCAGAAAATTTCTTTTCTAAAATCTGATTAAGGAACAGAAGCTGCTTGTCTTTATTGTCTAGGCTTAAAACAGCCCGAGCGTGGCCTTCAAAAATCTTACCCTCTAGCAATGCTTTTTTAGCCTCGTCTGGTAGTTTTAATAACCGCAAAGCATTAGCAATAACTGTCCGGCCCTTGCCAACCCGCTTGCCCAATTCCTCCTGGGTTAAACCAAATTCTTCAAGCAACTGGGCATAAGCTTGAGCCCGCTCTAAAGGATTTAAATCCTGGCGCTGGATATTTTCAATCAAAGAAAGTTCCAGTCTCTCCATCTGTTTGCCGGTGCGCAAAATCACGGGCACGGTTTTAAGCCCCAATTCTTGAGATGCCCTTAAGCGCCGCTCGCCCGCAATCAGCTGATAAATGCCATTGGGTTCCTCGGTAGCAATCAAGGGTTCTAAAATGCCATGCTGTTTGATTGAATCTGCTAAGTCCTTCATTGCTTGATTATCAAAAATTTTCCGCGGCTGCAAAGAATTGGGCTTGATTTTACCGGGCGAAATTTGGTAAACTCTTTCTCCGAGGCGAACATCAGACGGGCCCTCTTCTTTTAGCCCCGCTCCAGATGGTGTTTGATTTTTTGCAGGAATAAGGGAGGCTAACCCCCTGCCTAGTCCATTAGACATAGTTTGAATATTTACTATTTATTATTTACTATTTACTATTCTTTTTTACTGCGCTTCGCTTTTATTAAATTTATTGATTTATTAACTTTATTAACTATTTTACCTGTCCCGAGTGAAGCCGAGGGATTAACTCTATCAATTTACGACTTTCTTAATTTCCTGATAACGAAGCTCGCTGCGGCTCGCTTCGTCACTCCCACCCGTCTCTAATATCCAAACCCTAAACAAATTCAAATTTTAAATGACTAAAATTAAAAACACTTGTTTTGAACATTTGAATTTTGGATTTTGACATTGTTTAGGATTTAGAGCTTGTCGTAAAATTATTCGTGTATAAATTCGTGATTAGTGAAATTCGTGTGCAGATTCGTGTAATATTCGTGATTCTCACTTTTCCATCTCCAGCAACTCTCCGGCTAATCGTTCGTAAGACCGAGCGCCTTTGGAGTATGGCGCGTACTCAATAATCGTCTGCCCATAACTGGGCGCTTCGGCTAAAACCGTGTCCCGAGGAATAATGGTTCTAAAAATCTTATTAGGAAAATACTGATAAAGCTCGCGCAGCACTTCTTGCGACAATCTGTTTTTTCGAGTGTACATAGTAATCACTGCCCCCAGAATTCCTAAATTAGGCTTTAGATTGCTTTGAACTAAATTGATTGTATATAAAAGCTGACCTAATCCTTCCAACGCGTAATATTCTGATTGTACTGGTATTAAAATTTCGTCAGCAGCCACCAGGCCGTTTACAGTCAAGAGAGCTAATGAGGGCGGACAATCAATAAAAATATAATCATACTCATCCTGAACGCTCCGAACCAACTCTTCTAATAAAAACTCCCGATTTTCAACGTTCACTAATTCTATATTGGCGCCAGCCAAAGAAATAGTTGCCGGCGCAACCTTTAAAAAATCTTGTTTAGTATTAATAATAATTTTTCTAAAACCCACCTGTCCGGCCAAAGCCTCGTAAAGTCCGTTGGCCAGTTCCTGATGTTTAATTCCTAATCCTGATGTTGCATTGGCTTGGGGATCAATATCCACAACCAAAATACGCCGGCCAGCTTGCGCCAGATAAGCGGCCAGATTAATCGCGGTGGTGGTTTTACCGACCCCGCCTTTTTGATTGACTATTGAGATGATGTTCGCCATCTTACACTTAGAATCTAATTTGTTTATAAAACAAAGTTCAATCTCATTTAAAACTGCTCCCATTGTTCGATTGTTCCATTGTTCTATTATTATGACTACAACCCAAAAAAGCAATTGAACAATAGAGCAATCGAACAATGACACCTTGGTAATCGATCCTGACAAATAATAATCCACTTCTAATATAAAAACCCTTCCCTGCCATTATTATACCTTAAATTTCTTTGACAAACAAGTGAAAATGGGGTAAAATACGATTATCGCGCCGAAGTGGCGGAACTAGGTAGACGCGCTGGATTCAAAATCCAGTGGTGGCAACACCATGTGGGTTCGATTCCCACCTTCGGCACCAAACTATAACAATAATGAACAACAATTGACTCCATTCTCTTGTCTTGATAAAATGTAAATAATGAAAGCTATGCTCCACCTTGCTTTAACTATTATCCATAAAGTTGAATATCTACTAACTTGGAATATCCAACATCTGGCTCATCCGATTAAAAGAAAAATGTTTAGGGATTATAATATTTCAAAAAATCTTTATGTTACAGAAATTGTTACGCCCCAAGAATTAAATTATAAAATCAATAACACCAATTAAAAATATGTGTATCCAATCATATTACAACTATAAGCAAGAACAAGATGAGATAGAACTGGATCTATTATCAGAAATTAAGGAGTTTGGCGTTGACGAATGGAACAAGAGGACTAAAGAAGCAAGGAAGAAAATTAATAAAACTTTGCCAAAAAACGCAAAGTAATTTTAGATTAAACCTAAATTGCTTTTAAGTTTTAATTGTAAATTTCTTATGATAACAAAAATTAAAATCTTCTTTTTTGTCGGGCTTTCCTTTTTTTTAATGCCAATGCCAATTAGTTTGGCTTGGCAGACAACTGTCCATACGGAAATCCAAGTATTTATTGAAAAAGACAATAATCCTTATAATCAACCAGTTGATTTTGCAATTACATGTTATGGTTATGATGATATCAGTCATTCTAGTTTACCCAAATTCCTTCTTAAGATACAGAAACTCTATATAGCCATTAGAAAAGCGCTTAATTTACCCGCCAAAATTTATTCATTACAAGCCCACTGTCCAGCATATGGTTGCAAAATTTATGATCCTTTAAGCGTCTATTCAAAATTAACTGAATATTGTAAATTTTCTAGCGTAATTAATGGAAATGAAATTAGAGTAAAAAAATCAGTAACTCAACCAAGCGACTTCTTCTCTTGCGAGACATTGGGTCTCGTCTGGTTCTCGGGGGGTGATATTAAGGGAGAAAAAATATTCATGAAAGATGACGAAGAATTGCCGATAGATGGTCCGCGAGTAGAAAAAGATAGTGCTGGTGAACCAATAGAACGAAGATGTGCGTTTAAGATTGATATTTCTCAAACAAAAAA
>JAHIMF010000091.1 GCA_018896645.1 Patescibacteria group bacterium
GAGGCAGTCAGCATCAAAAGAGCCAGGGCATTACGAATTCAAATCCAGAATGAACTCCGTGACTCGGGCGGTTCTCCCAATGAATACTTTTTCAAAGAACATGATCAACTACATGCAAAAACTTAACCGGACATTACTGAGGAATTATATAATTACCGAACGGAGAAAAATACGATTTTGCTGGATGGGCACTTTTGCCTTATGGACTCTAGTTCAGTGATTCGGGAACTTCCTATGGCCTTATTTAAATCAATATTGCCATTCGCCATAGTTCTTTTGATAGATAAACCGTCAACTATTGCAGTTCGCATTTCAAATCGAGATGGGTGTGAATACAATGAAGAGTTAATATCCACTTTTCAAGACCGAGAAATAAAATGGGCTTCTTCAGTGGCTGCTGCCTTGGAAATCCCTATCAAAATTGTTGATTTATCATCAGATATTGAGAATCTTCCTGTTGAAGTGGGACAATTTTTGAGCAAGGAGAGCCATTAAGGTTTAGGATAATATGGCGACATTCTATGCTGTTATGCGATTATATTCCATAAGACGATGATATTCTTCTTAACATTTTTAGAAAAGCATATAAACATAAATGTCCCCATTTCTCGCCCCAGGATTGAACCCATTCCAAGGAATAAAGGGCTATGTGCGGAAGGTTTGTGGTTTATAATTTAAGAGAACATTTTCAAATTGACCAGACCTCGGTTCACGTTCAGCCAAACTACAATGTTGCACCCTCCCAGGAAATCCCCTTAATCCTCAAAGAGGACAGCAAAAGCCACCTGGAAAATTTTCATTGGGGCCTGGTTCCTTTCTGGGCAAAAGACAAATCCATCGGGAATCGCCTGATAAACGCCAGGCGGGAAACGGTAGCTGAAAAACCTGCATTCCGGGCAGCCTTTAAAAAAAGAAGGTGCCTGATACCCGCCAATGGGTTTTATGAATGGCGGGAAAAAGACGGGAAAAAGCAGCCCTATTACATCACCTTGCCATCTGATGATCCTTTTGCTTTTGCCGGTCTCTGGGAAACCTGGGACAAGGAAGATCCGCCCTATAAATCCTGTTTGCTCATCACCACGGCTGCAGCCGAATCCGTTCAACCGATCCATAACCGGATGCCGGTGATCCTGAAGCCGGAATATTATGAAAAATGGCTTGATCCGGATGCAAAGGACCCTAAGGAAATTCTTTCGGGCGGGATGTTCACGGAGTTCAAATTTTACCCGGTTTCAAAAAGGGTTAACAGCGCGGTGTGGAATGAGCCGGGGTGTATTGCGCGGGTTGGGGTTGGGGTTGGGGTTGGGGGGGGAATAGGGGGGATGTTTTATTAATCTTTGCTTCATAGGTATTGGCCGATTTCCGTTTTAATATAATCGTGGAGCTAATAATGATGTTCTCGTAAAAGTCTTAAAAACGCCATTTTTGCAAATTGCTAACTCATCATTTCAATGAGTTAGCAATTTTAAAACTGGAAATATTGACTTTTTACGGCTCCGCAAATAATATTTATTGGGTGTTAAAATTTTATTTTTCTATAAATTGACCGATATCTATTTTAACAAGTTTAAAATTAAATCATTATATTATTTATTTTGTTATCAGTAGTTAAAAAAATAATCGTGGTTATAAATGTGTTGACAAAAATAGTTTTTTATAGCAAGAGATACAGGCTTTAAAATAAATAAATGACTCAATTAAATCATGTTATTTCATATAAATACCTTATTTGTAACTCTAAGAGAATGGGAGAAATTGGAATGGGTCATGCTCTTTTGCCAGAGGAAATACTAATAGGTATGCTAAAAATTGGGAAATTTAATAAGTTTATAGCACCGAGTCATTTTTTGCACCGAACAGTTTACGACCTCAGAAAGAACGCAAAATTTACAGCTCTTTTAAAACCATTTCGATTTTCTGGATCCCCTGCCGCACCTTTTTCAGAGGTGCTGGAGCACGCCTTATTCAATCTCCAATATTCTAACAAATTAAAACGATTTAATCCTGATTTGGTAGAATATCAGACTTCTGAAGAAACAGATATATATTATGATAAAATTGTAAAACCCAAAATTGATTCTGATCTTCAAAAAACCATTTCTGATTTAGCACTAAAAATCACCAGTTTGCAAAGTAAGTCCTGATAAGCCAGTGCAAAAGAAAGAAGATTTTTTAAAAAACATTGAAGACTTCGCAGAAGCCTTTATTGGAACTGAAAAAAATTTTCAAATTTTCGCATCTGAAAAAATAATAAATGATGCTGTCTGGGGCACACATCGCTTTGAACCTTTCGAATTATCTGTAATTAGCCTGCCAATTATTCAACGGTTAAGACAAATAAGGCAGATGGGTTTTGTGAATTATGTGTATCCTTCAGCATTACACTCAAGGTTTGAACATACTTTAGGAACTGCAATACTGGCAGAAAAACTTTTTTTCAGTTCAAAGAAAAAAGGAGAAAAGTTTTTAGACGACAAAGATCTAATTAATATTAGACTTTCAGCTTTGTTACACGATATTGGGCATTGCCTATTCTCGCATTCATCAGAACTTCTTTATGGCGATTTACTTACTCCTTTTATTGAAGATGAAAAGTTCGAAGCAGACCCAAAACCCCATGAATATTTGACTTACAGGTTAATTAAGACCAAAGCTTTCTCTAATTTTTTTAGTTTTATTTCGAATAAATACAGAATAAGTATTGACCAAGCCGAAGTGGCAAATTTTGTTATTGGGTCGCCATCATCTGAAACAAATCGTTTTAAATCTAGTATTATTAATGGTGCATTTGATGCAGACAAACTTGACTATATTTATCGAGATAGCAGGTTTAGCGGACTGCCATTGCTATTAGATTTAGATAGATTGATGCATGAGATAGCAATATCAGATTTTAGGGAAATTAGAAGTGATATTGAGATAAAGGATCTTACTATTGGGATTTCTGGTGTTTCAAGTCTAGAACAAATTATTTTCAATAAAATGCTTCTTTTTTCAACTATATATCACCACCAAAAAGTTAAAGCTTGTGACTGCATGTTTAAAGGCGTTTATGAATATATTATTG
Source organism: Patescibacteria group bacterium (assembly GCA_018896645.1). NCBI lineage: Bacteria > Patescibacteria group bacterium. The sequence goes on from JAHIMF010000091.1 coordinate 3,068, forward strand.
AAAACAATATTGAGCTACCGTTTAGAGGTAAAAAACTCTCCTTTAGGAATGCATGTGATTTTCTTTGGTTTACTGATACGGAATTCATGGCAGTAGGGATTCAGACTGCCGATGATGAAATTCACCGTATGATCATAATATATTGTATAGGAGACCTTTGAAAAGAGCTTTAGTGATAAGTAGAAAAACGATTCATGCGGGTGATATTCTGCAGTTTCTGTCAACCAAAATTAATAATGAAGAAAAAGAGATTGAGCTACGAAGTATTGCAAAGAAAATTTGGGAGGATGCAGGAAAGCCATGTTCCAAACATGACGTATGGATTGATATACCTAAGCCTCCATCCTTTAAAGAATCATCAGCGACATTTATTAGGACAAATAAAACAGACGCGGATAAAGATCTTAAACCATTGTCGGAATTTTTTCCGACTCAGCAGTGGACAGATCAGTATAACACCCACAAGCTAAAAGGGCACCTTTTTTGTCCGGACGATTGCAAAGCTAAAATAGCCAAGTCAGCACTGAATATATTTAAAAGTGAATTTGGAATTATCTTCAAAACTGAAGCATATACGTCATGTAAAAACTTATTGTAGTAATTCGAGTCTTGACCCGCCTTTTAATCTGGGTCATGGGGAGGACCTTCGCATTTCCATATTCAATAATCATCCTGATTTCTGATCCACTTTCTTAATAAATTCTTTCTATTTTATCTTTGTAAGCTGGCCAAACGAGTTTCTTTATTTATTCAGGACCCTACCATCCCGAAACATAACCGGGTTTTCGATTCTTCTTGCGGACACCTGCATCGTTCATGCCGCATCTTTTTCACTTGTTTTCCGTGGGATTTCAGTATCACTTCTTAAAAATCATATAAATATAGAATTGCGAAGGGTTTGCCCATGCCCTTCCTGTTAAGCTCCCGTTTCGCGCTCTTGTTCGGCGGCTCGTCTCAATAGAAGAGCGCCGAGGAGCTTAAATTTGTTAATCACTTCTCAAGGGGCAAATCCACAAGCTTCTGAGCCTCGTTTACGATTGCCATTAGGGACCCTCCACCCTGCATATTTATCATCTTAACTATATCAGAGATGTCGGCATATTGAACAGCCGCCTTTGATGCCCTGTTGAATTCCACCATCCCCGGTGAGCTGTGATAATCTGCGGCCCATTTTTCTGACAAACTCCCATGACTTGAATTTACGGCTCGCGTTACTGGTACGACTCGCAAATACTGAAATCC
>JAHIMF010000092.1 GCA_018896645.1 Patescibacteria group bacterium
AGCCAGAGGAGCTAATGTGTGGATAAGAAAGAGTTTTTTAGCGGGGACCTTTACAAACATAGTATCCAGGCGCTTGGCTGATTCTTTGACCTTTTTGGTCTGATATCCACTTATCCTCTCAGCCAATAAGGGAAAATACTGCCAGGCAAGGAGCCCTGCAGAACTGAAAACCAGGGCAAATATGGCTAATTTTATGAACATCTATTCCTCCGCACTATCTTACTATTGTTTTATCCGGTCCAAAGGGCTCATACTGCCGGCCGTGGCCGAAGGTATCCGCGGCCTCACGCCACCTGCCGCAAAGGGCCCGCCTAATATATACCTGCATCCCCAGCAAAGCCACGACTACAATGGCCACCAAGACCGCATATTCTATGGCTAAAGAGCCTTTGCGCAGGTTAGTACAGTCGTCATTGCGAGCGAAGCGAAGCAATCTCAAGAGGGGATTGCTTCGTCGCTTTGCTCCTCGCAATGACATCCGCGTGTAACTGTATTTCTTATCTGTGTGCATCTGTTGTCCTCATTATTTCCCCGATAACTCTACATAATCATAACTGTAAGAAGCGATTCCTCTCCGGCTTATACTAAAAGACTGCTCGCCTGCTAATCCTGTAGGGTTCCACTTCCCCAAAATACCCAAATCTTTATTGGCCGGGTCGTTACGGGTTGCTTTTACCCAGCAGCTGCCTGAATAATCCATAAGCACCATACATACCCTTTTCTTCATCCGCATGGAATCTCCGCTTGTTTTCTTTCGTACCCAGGCAAATCTATAACTGCTTGTTTCTACCTCAACGCTATGATCTCCGCGGCTGTCAGCCCAGGTATAAGTAATGGGATTTGCTCCGCCGGCAGAAGATAAATCCGCATAAATACTATTCATATTATCATAAAATTCTCGCGCAGATAAACGAAAATCCTCGCTCTCATCAATAAAACCGTTTAATTCAGCCAGTACCAGTTCAAACTCATCATCAATATCTTCATCTATACTGCTTTGGCAGGGGTAATTTGTTACTGTTTGATTATTGATTTGGCAGGCGTCTAAGCTGTCTCTTGCTGCCTCAATCTCACTCTTCCAATCTTCTATTTTCGGCTCAATATAATTCTCGGACATATCATAGTAATCGGAATTTACTTCATTATTATCCGGCGTCCAGGTAGTTTCCGGGTCGTAAAACCATCTAATCCAGGAATGCCAGCTTAAACCAAGTGCGCCTAACTCCTGTTCTTCCAATACCTTAACAAGCCCTGTAAACCCCTGCAACTCTGAAGTTATAGCCTCAACCTCATCATAATAATCTTCTTCCGGACAAACATCGTCATCACAGTCAGGGGCTTCCGGCGGAATTCCCGGCTGCCAAAAGGTAATGTCATAACCGGAATCTTCTAAAGCCCGGACTAACTCTATGATTGAGCCGTCAATGCCGTTGGTTTCCTGGCGATATAAAGACTCAAGGAATGGGTCACTGCCGGTGTCTATTACATCCTCAAAATCACTCAGCGGCTCCTCAATGAAATCTTCAGTTGCCATAGTGAGTTGTTCAGTAATCTCCCCATACTTTTCCGCTCTTCTATCCCACCAATATTGAAAATAAGACACTATTTCCTCTGTATCGCCGTCATCGTCAGAGTCAAAGAAATCCTGAATATCATTGGGGTCATCTACTATTTGTATTAAAACCTGATAAAAAGCGTCTTCGCGCAGGGCGTCCTGACTAGGAAGCTGGCTTAACTGCTTAGCGGCAGTGGAGACTGCGTGTTCAGCCATCCTCATACTAACAGACTGGTTGTAAATGGCTGTGCCGGTGCCTATAACTGCGCCGACAAGTGCGCCAATACCTGCGCCGAGAGCCGGGTTTCCTGCAAAGACCCCTATCACTGCCCCACCGGCTGCGCCGACAAGCGCTCCGGAAATAATTGTTGCATAAAACTTCACATTCTGCCTTATTCCCTGGCTGGAACCGACCCCTGAATACTCGCCTCCCAGCGCGGCGCCGGCAAAAAAGCCGCCCAAAGCGCCCCACCCGGCATATGCGGCAAGTGCTTTCACAGATGCAAATGCATAAAAACATATTATAGCTAACACAATGGCAAAGACAATCGGCGCCCAGCCGCCGCCGCTCGAACAAACCATAGGCGGGTCTTCGCTGTATTCACCGTCAGAGGAAGCCCCGGTCTTCAACGCTTCTCTCAACACATTTCCGTGTGTAGCCAACTGCGAACCTAAAGAAAGCGCCGCGGCATCAACTGCATTAGCCAAGGCTGTTGCTTCAGTAGATGTCTTACCGACATTAACCGTAACCATGATGAAGATAAGCACTGCCACCATCATCAGGATAAGAAGGGTGGCAATCTGGCCTTTTTTGCCGATATTATTTAAGGAAGATATGTTGTGTAAGTTAGTGAGCATTTTATTTACCTATGCCGATAAATCGGCAAACTACATTGTAGTTGCCCAATTTATTGGGCATTCTCTCCAAAAATATCCAGCTTGGGAAAATCTGACTCATCCACCTGCACCTCAAAATTGCTGCTTCCGGCGGAAACTCTTGTTTTTTCATAAGCTTCCTGCCGCAAAACCATCCGTTCATTTACCCAGACAAATATTTTTACACTCCCCAAAAACAAAATAAAAACCGCGATCAAGGCCACGGTGATTTCCAAGGTGGATTGAGCCTTGTTGCGTTGTGCGTATTGCGTATTGCCTGCCTTGCCGGCAGGCAGGCGTATTGCGTTAGTCATTTTATTTTCCATATTTAAAAGGGCGTTTCCCATTCATAAGTTTGGTTTTGAGATACACTGCTAACAATTTCCTCTTTAACTATATTGCCGGTTTCATCGCCGTAAGGCCGGTAAACCATCGTTCTTTTTATATCACCCTGCCAATTTACATTATCAGCAGTAGTTATGCCGGATGCCCTCTCTACTCTTTCGGTTCCGCTGTTTACCTTCATATCCTGAACATAATCCTGCTGAACCCCCATTGATTCTCCATCAGGAAACAGGATATCTAATTTATCACAATACCACTCCGCGTTCCCTGATTCAAAACATTGGGTTTTGCAGGTATCATAATTCAAAATCTCGCCCTGTCCGCCGGACAAATCTGTCGTCTTAAAAGCGCGGATGTCGCCATTAATATCTAAATACAGCCTGGGTAATTCATCTTCGGTATCGGCAGTCTCATGCAGGCGGTAATCACGCGTAACCGAGGCTGAAGACATAGCCGGAACAACCGCGCCGATGCCAAAAGGATTCGAGGGGTCGGGGATATGCCGGTCTTTAATCAGGACATAAGTTGAGTGCCTTACGGCGGTAACGCCAAGAGCTTTTCTAAACGCCTCCTGCATTACCTGCTGCTGGAAATTATATTTCATGCCGTAACTGACCAACACGCCCAAAAGCATAATTAGAATTGAGCCGAAAACCGCCAATTCCAATATGGCCTGGCCTTTTTTACAGCCTGTCGCCCAAGGGGCCCACAGTTTCATCTCCATAGCGCGTCTCCGATTGGTTATTAATGGTTACGGTGGTTGTTGTCGTTAATTTGCCATTTTCTTTTTTAGACTCAACTCCCGTAGTAACATCACTGATTAAACTGGTAGTTATATCGCTTAAGGTATTTCTTGGGTCATACTGCTGGCCGATTTCGTCTGCGGCCGAACGCAGTTTTCCCTGCAGGCTTCGTTTAATATAAACCTGCATCGTCAAAAGCGCGGCAACGATTACCGAAATAATCACCGAATATTCTAAGGTTGTCTGCGCGCGCGCTTTATTAATATTTTTATTAAACATAACTTTATTCCTTATTCAACATCAGTGGTTGAAATGTATTCTATTCCGCCTGAACTGCCGGCAATCTTATCAATGTCCTTTCGCTGACTGCCGCCTTCAAAAAGCCTTATTCTCTGAGTGTCTTGAGCTTGACTATTAACACTATAGCTGACCTGGGTTCCTTTGTCAGGGTCAGTTTCAGCATATTCCTGAGCCCCCATTTCGTCCGCGGCAATTTTAATACCGGCTTGAATGCCCCGTTTAACATAGACCTGCATTGCGCTAAGCGCAATAACCACAATGCCTAAAATAAGCGCGTATTCAATGATACTCTGGCCTTTAGAGTTAAAAATATAATTAATTCTCATCTCGGTAAAACCTTTTGTTCACCCTGACGGGTAGTAGTATAATCTATTTGGCTCTTTACTGAACCTCCCAAACTTGTTGTTTCTGTTCTTTTAGTATTAGCCGTGCTTGTAATATCTGATTCACTATAATAAGGCTCATATTGTGTTGTGGTTGAGCCTAAAGAAGAAGCCACTCCATCCGCGGCATCCTTATACCCGCCCTGCAAACCCCGCTTCACATAAGTTTGCATAGCAATAAGAGCAGCGAGAACTATACTAAAAATAATTGCGTATTCGGATAAGTGTTGGCCCTTTCGGAGCTTGGAGTTAAACATTTTATTTAACCACCTCGGCGTTTATCTGCTCTTCAACCATTTTAAGATTAGCCTGCACTGCCCGCTGGACATAAGTGTGCATCGCCACAATTGCCGCGGCAACAACAGCGATTAAAATGGAATATTCTAATATGGACTGGCCTTTATCATTCATCTGCATTTACTATCCTTCCTGCGGCCGTTATAAATAGATTCTGAGCTGTCTCCTTTACCTTAGGATAGAAAGCCGAAAGGCTCACCACGGTAATCAGAGCTATCGCCGCAAATACAAGCAAATATTCCACCACTGCTTGGCCCGTCATGGATGCTGGATGCTGGATG